>NZ_JAAVUO010000047.1:0-24949 GCF_012163165.1 Natronococcus sp. JC468 | reverse complement strand
GGGGGCGGCGCGGCCCCTGCCGGCCCCGGGGCGGGGGGGGGCCCCCCGGGGCGAGCCCGAGCCAGCCCCGCCGCCGGGGGCGCCGGCCGGCGGGCCGCCGGCCGCGGGGGACGAGGAGACGGCGGTCGACGGGGAGTCCGACGCCGACCCGGGTAGCGGAATCGAACGCGTCGACGAGGCACCGACGCCCGGGAACGAGGGGGGGATTCCGGGCGGCAACGGCCAGGCGAACCTACACTGTCCCCGCTGCGGGTTCACCGCGGGGAGCGACCGTAGCTCGCTTCGAACCGGAGACATCTGTCCCGACTGCCGAATGGGGTACCTCGGCGTCCAGCCCGACCGCTGACCGACGAGACGACCTCGGACCGACCCGATTCGCGGCCGCGCCCTCCGACGCCGCTTTCGCTCGAGCGGGCCGGGAGACCCGACAGCGGCTATGAAAAGAGGTAAACACTCCCCCGTGTATCTCCAATTCATGAAGGAGTACAAGATGCGCCGCGGTGAGTATCTCGAGGAGCGAATCCCCGACATGGAGGGAACCGTCGAGGAGTACTTCGGCCCGATCACGGGCACCGAGGAGTTCAAGGGAAGTGACCTGTTCCTCATCGAGGAGCCCGAAAACCCCGTCTTCGAACGGATCGTCGTCGGCGCCGTCGAATACTCCGGCAAGAAGGACAAACTCGCCGTCGAGTTCCACGAGCGCGACCCGACCGAGCTCGGCCCCGACGAACTCGAGGCCGCCGGCGAGGCCGTCGACGCGAAAAACGACTTCCTGCTCGAGGCGACCGGTCGGGACGCCAAGTCCCGACGCGAGTCGATGAAACGGCAGGTCGAGGACGATCCGGATCACGACTTCGACTGACGCCCTTCTCCTCTGCGGATCGCCGCCGCGCTCCGGCGGATTCCCGCGCGTTCGGCCCTTCGCTGCGACCGCACCGAAACGGCCTGCTCGACGACGTATCCGAGAGCCGAGCGATCGGGACGAACGCGAGCGAACCGACTATCCGGGTCCGAAACGGCTATCGGATCGGCGCCGAACGATACGACGAATGGAGAGCGCATCGTTTCTGCTCGCGACGGCGCTGGCGAACGTCGGGTTCGCGGTCTTCGTCGTCGCACACGGCGCCCTGACCGACCGCGAGACGGGCAACTGGCCGTACGTGACGCTCGTGCTCGGACTGGCCGGCGTCGCCGGCTACTTCTTCTACGACGGGGACGACGGCGCGGCTTGACTCAGTCGTTCGTCGCGACGTCCTCGTCGCCGCCAGCCGGGGCCGGCGCGTCGGACCAGGCGCCCTCGGTGAGATCGATCGCGTCGGTCCACTTGGCGACGACCGACGAGACCGCGAGGTCCCCGGTGACGTTGTTCGTCGTCGCGATCCGACCCAGGATCGGGTCCACGCCCGCGACGAAGCCGACGATCTCGAGGGGGAGACCGATCGTGCTCAGGATGACCGTCAGCATGATCAGCCCAGCGCCGGGAACGCCCGCGGTGCCGACGCTGATGAGGATCACGGTAGCGAGCACGAGCACCTGCTCGCCAAGCCCCAGCGGAACGCCGACCAGGTTGGCGGCGAACACCGCCGTCACCGCCTGTCGGATCGCCGCCCCGTCCATGTTGATCGTCGCCCCCAGCGGCAGCGAAAAGCCGTAGACCGACTCGTCGATCCGGAGGTTCTCGTCGGCGTTAGCGACCGTCACCGGGAGGGTCCCGCTCGAGGAGCGGATCGCGAAGGCCGTCAGCATGGCGTCTTTCGCACCGTTGAGAAACGCCATCGGCGACTGCCCGAGGATCCCGATCGTCATCACGCCGAGGTAGGTGACGGTCATGTGAATCACGATCCCCAGCGCGATGACCCCGACGAGCGACCCCAGCTGGACGATCGCGCCCAGCCCCTCGGTGCCGATCGAGGCGGCCATCAGCGCGAAGACGCCGACGACGCCGTACTCCATGACGCCCCAGACGATCTTGAACAGCGCCTCGGTGCCGGCGTCGACGAAGGCGAAGAAGCCGTCGATCGCGTCCGCGATCGCCTCCTCGTCGGTCGCCTCGCGAACCATCGTCAGCGCCAGCCCGAACACGATCACGAAGAAGATCGTCGCGAGGATGTCGCCCTCGGCCATCGCGCCCAGCGGGTTCTCGGGGACGATCCCCAGCAGGACCTCCGTGACCGTCGGCGGTTCGGCCTCCTGGGCCTCGCCGCCGGTGAACTCCACGCCGCTTCCGGGATCGAACAGGTTCGCGACCGCGAGCCCGATCGCGGCCGCGATCGTCGTCGTCACGACGTACAGGCCGACCGTGAGACCGCCGACTTTCCCCAGTCTCGAGGGTGTCAGCTTGCGCATCCCCCCGAGCAGGGTGAAGACGACGATCGGGATGATCAGCATCTCGAGCAGGCGCAGGAAGAGGTCCCCGAGCGGGCTGAGAGCGCTGGCCTGCTCGCCGACGGTCGCCCCCAGTGCCGTTCCGAGCGCGAACGCGACCGCGATGCGATAGATGATCGGTACCGACCGGTAGCGGCGCCACGTCCGCCACAGAGTCGACTCGTGGGTCTCGCTCATCGAACGAACGGAGGAACGGGAGGTATCAACCGGTGTCGATATCGGCGAAGCTGCCCGTCACCCGCGACGGGCGAGCGGCTCAGGCGAGGAAGACGTGTCGCGGCCGCTTCTCGAGGACGTCCCGGCCGAACTCGACGGCGTCGGCGAAGGCGTCGCTGCGGAAGAACTGCATGGCGTCCTCGCGGGAGTCCCAGCGACTGGCGATGAACATGTCGTTCTCGTCCTCGAGGTTGGCCAGCAGGTCGGTCTTGCGGTGGCCCTCCATGTCCGCGAGCAGGGCGCCCGCGTCCTCGAAGGTGTCGACGAAGTCCTCGCGGTGTTCGGGTTTGACCGCGTAGAACATCCCCATCGTCCCCCAGGAGTCCTCGTCGTCGTCCCCTGCCTGCCGGACGATCTCGGGCAGGTCGGCGAGGAACCCGGCAGCGGTGTTGGCGGCCCGTTCGGTTTCCCAGAGGCTGACGACGGCGGTTTCGCTTCCCTCGTCGGCGAGTTCGCTGGGTTCGTACACGGCCGTCTTGACGTGGGTGTCGTAGTGATCGAAGTTCGTCCGCAGTCCGTCGACCTCCTCGTGCAGTTCCGCGGGGTCGGCCGCCGAGTAGAGGACGACCGCGTGGACGTCCTCGCCGTGGGGCTGGCCCGCGTAGACGCCCATCTCCTCGAGTTCGCTGCGGACGGACTCGTCATCGTCGGCGTCGTCCCCCCCGTGGTGGCGTCCGCCGTCTCCGCCGGACTCGCCGTGGTGGTGACCGCTCGAGTCGCCGTGATGGCTGTCGGTGCCGTGGCGACCGCCGTGTGCGGACTCGCCGTGATGGCCGTGCTCGGTCTCGTCCTGCGGGATCGACTCCCCCGCAAGGAAGGCCTCCAGCTGCTCGGGCGGGAACCGCCGTCCCGAGAGGAACCGGCCGAACTCCGCGAACCGCGAGGTCGAGGGGTCGAACCGCATCTCGTAGAGCAGGTCCTTGACGTCGGTCGGGTCGTCGGCGAACAGCGTCACGCCCCACTCGAAGTCGTCCAGGCCGATGCTGCCAGAGATGATCTGGGTGACCCGACCCGCGTACTCCTTGCCGATCTCGCCGTGGCTCGAGAGGTGGTCGGCCCGCTCGTCGAACGGCAGGTCGTACCAGTTGTCCGCGTCGCCGCGGCGCTTGTCCATCGGGTAGAAGCTGACGAACTCGCTGTCGGGGATCGACGGCTCGAGCCGGGTCTCGATGTACCGGCGCATCCCGGTGTCCTCGACCTCCGCGTCGTCCTCGAAGAACTCCTCGGACATGTACCCCGAGACCTCGGTCACCGAGAGGTACGAGTCCGCCCGCTCGGTGTACTCCGCGAGCGCGGTCTGCTCGAACCCTCGCTCGAGGGCGTCGATGTCCGCAAGCGTCGGCCGCAGGTGGAGCACCAGCAGGTCGGCCTTGTGGCCGAGTACCGCGAACGTCGCCGACGCGCCGTCCTCGGCGTCGACGGCGTCCTCGGCCGCGGCGAGGTAGTCGACCCCCTCCGCGAGCGCCCTCGAGCGGTGCCGTTCGGGGGCGTCCCGCCAGGCGTCCCAGTCGATCGACCGGAAGTCGTGGAGCACGTACCAGCCCTCTTCGGTCTGTGGCGGTCGTCGTCGTTCCATACGCGCGGGTTAGGGTGGCGTCGTCAAGAAGGACCGGGTTTCGCTCGAGAGCGATCGCGTCGTCGTCGTCCCCGTTCGATTGGACCGCGGCGGTACGGGTCGTCGCTCTGAGCCCGTCTCGATCGAATCGGTACACTGAACTGCGTACCCGAGTCGCCCCTACCCGTACACTCGGCACGGGGTGTCTCCTTCCGTGGTACACTCGGCGTCGGGCGTCCCCCGAACCTCGTTTCCAGAACTGACCGGGAGGATTCGAATCGCCAACGACGTCGATCGACGGATCCGTTCGGCGCTCGATCGACCGCACCCCTCGTGAACGGGGTGACCGAAACCCTTTACGTACGTCCGTTAAAACCTCGACTCACATGCGGAAGAGCGGACCGCCGAAGGGAGTGATCGCGTATCTCGTCCTCGAGTTGCTCGAGGAGAAACCCCGGTACGGGTACGAAATTCTCAAGGAGATCCGCGAGATCAGCGGCGGCCACTGGGAACCGTCCTACGGCTCGGTCTACCCCATCCTCTACAAGTTCGAGGAGAAGGGGTGGGCCGAGCGGATCGAACGCGAGGACGAACCCGACCGGAAGTACTTCGAGCTGACCGAGGACGGCCACATGGAGCTTACCGACCGCCGGGAGTCGAGCGCCGAGAAGGCCCGGGACTTCGCCGACGTCATCCTCGGGTTCTTCCACGTCTACGCGGCGTTTGCGACCGACGAGCGGTTCGAAGTTCCGGAAACCGACGGCGAGTGGCGGTTCGACGAGACGTTCAGCGCCTGGATCGTCGAGCAGGTCGTTCGCCACCACGAGCACTACTTCGATACCGACTTCGAACGTATCGAGGACACCCCCGAGGAGTTCTACGAGCGCCACGGGATCGACGAGGCGGAGTAGCTGGCGGCCCCCGAGCGCACGGTCCGTTCAGGTCAACAGCTGGGGCCCGAACAGCATCACTACGAAGCTGGCGAGCATCGTCAGCCCGACCGTGGTCGTCACCATCCGGACCATCCCTCGCGTGGCCTCGAACGGCAGCCGCGACACGACCGCCTCCGTACTGGTTCGGAGGATGTGCCCGCCGTCGAGCGGGAACGCCGGGATACAGTTGAAAAAGCCCAGTTGCACGTTGATCCACCCGGTCCAGAACAGCAGGTTGGCCGCCGCGAAGACCGCCCGGTCGCCGAACACCGAGAGCGCGCCCTCGACCTGGTAGAAGTTCTCGATCCCGCCGGTAAAGCCCGCGAAGTTGAACGGGAGGATCTCGAGAAAGCCCGCGAGCGGCAGGAAGAGTGCGAAGCCGATCTTCCCGAGGAACGAGTCCGCGAGCGGGCTGATCTCGGTGTCCCCGCCGCCCCCGAGGACCGTGAGATACGCCTCGGCGGGGTAGTGTTGAACGCCGAGCGCTTCGCTGGAGACGCCGGAGATGCCGGATATCGGTCGGTATCCGGCCGTTCCGCCGCCGGTCACCTGGCTTCGCTCGCCGAGGGTGATCTCGTACTCGACGCGCTCGCCGTCGAGGTAGCCTGCGATCGCGACCTCGTCGCCGGGATCAGTGTCACCGAGCCGATCCTGGAGCGCCGACGCCGAGTGAATCCGTTCGCCCTCGAGCTCGGTGACGACCAGCTGTCCCCCGGCCGGAGCGCCGGCGTCGGCCAGCGGCCCGTCCTCGGCGACCTCGACGGCCGCGCCGATCGGAACCTCCCGCTGATCGGTATCGCCGCCTTGGCCGACGGTCAGCGTGACGACCTCGTCGTCGCCGACGGCCTCGAGCAGTTCGTCCTCGGTCGCGACCGGGTCGCCGTCGACGGCGAAGATCGACTCGCCGGTGTCGACGCCGGCGGGGTTTCCGTCGACGGCCGCGGTGACGACCAGCGACCGCTGGACGGTCACCGTCTCCCCGTCGTTGCGCTCGAGCTCGACGGTCTCGCCGTCGGTAGCCTCGAGCAACTCGAGAAGGTGCGCCTCGTCCTCGACGGCCTCGCCGTCGAGCGCGGTGATTCGGTCGTTGGGCTCGAGGCCGGCCTCGGCGGCGGGCGATCCCGAGGCGACGCCGCCGACGGGGGCGCCGGGGGCGACGGCGATCGAGCCGACGACCGGTCCGAACAGCAGCCCGAACACGAGGATCGTAACCGCGAAGTTGTTCGTGACGCCGGCGGCGAACATCCGGGTCTGGGCGCCGCGGGAGGCCGACTTGCTGCTCTCCTGGTCGGGTTCGACGAAGGCGCCGATCGGGAGGATCGCGAGCATCGCGACCCCCATCGATTCGATGTCGATGTCCTCGACGCGACAGAGCAGGCCGTGACCGCCCTCGTGGACCACGAGCCCGACGAGCAACCCGAAGACGATTCCGGGCGTCGCCGACAGGGGAAGAAAGTCGTTGACGCCGGGAATGATCAACACGTTCCGGGGTTGCTGGACCGACGACGTCGGCTGGGGCGACGACAGCGCGGCGACCGCCGCGAACAACAGGAAGCCGAACATCGCGACCATGACGACGATCGCGACGCCGATGCCCGCGTTGGCCCACGCCCGCCAGAACCGCTTCGGGCCGGCGAGCCAGTCCAGAAACGCCCGGCCTCGTTTGGTGTGAAACGTCGTGATCGGACCCTGCGTCCCGACGTACTCGGGCAGTAATCCGGCGTTGCGAAGCGAGAGGATCACCAGCCAGTAGGCGAGGAGTCCGACGAGCACCCACGTCAGAACCGTCGAACCGAAAAGTTCCGGAACAGAGACGAAAGCGGGAGCGCCGTGTTGCATCTGTCGTAGTTCGGGGTGGCACTCTCAAATGGTTTGTGTTGGCCGGAGCTCGCCGGGCGACGGGAGAGAACCGGTCAGCGTTCCCGACGGAGCCGCGCGACAACGAACTCCCGATCGAGCTTCCCGAGGAACGAGCCGAGCTTCGGCCCCTGCTCCTCGTCAAAAAAGAGCCGGTAGCCGGCCGCGAAGAAGTCGCCGACCGCGACGTCGTGGCGCTTCGCGGTCTCGTAGATCTCGCCCTGAATCTCGTCGGGTTCGTGACCCGCCGCGACGAACTCGGCGAGCTCCTCAAGGGCGTCTTCGGTCGCCGCGTCGAACTCGTGGTCGGGGATCGCGCTGCGTTTGAGCTCGTAGTCGAACTCGTTGCCGGTTCGGCGGGCCCAGTTTCGCGCCCTCTCGACGCGCTCGAGGGCGGCCTCGACCGCCCACTCGGGTGCGTCCTCGGGAACGTGGCCCTCCTTGCGGGCGACCTCCTCGCGTAGCCCGGGATCGTCGAACATGCCCAGCACCGCGGCGAAGGTGTAGGGGAGTCGAATCCGTTCTTCCCTCGGCTCCTCGACGACGAGGGGGTAGACCCGTTCGGCGAACGCCCGCTCGTCCTCGCTGACCTCGACCTCCCCGAAGTAGGTCGCCTCGAAGCGGTCGAACTCGTCGACCAGCTGGTCGAGGCGTTCGATGCTGAAATCGCGCGCCTTCGAGGGATCCTTCGCGAAGAAGTAACGAAGCACCTCGGGTTCGAGCAGCTCGAGGACGTCCGAGACGAGGATGACGTTGCCCTCCGAGGAGGAGAACGGTTCGCCCTCGAGGGTGAACCACTCGTAGACCATCGGCACCGGGGGCTCGATCTCGAGGACGTTTCGCGCGACGTCCTGGCCGCTGGGCCAGGAGCCCTCGGCGTGGTCCTTGCCGAAGGGTTCGAAGTCCACGCCCAGCGCCTGCCACTGGCCGGGCCACTCGAAGCGCCAGGGCATCTTCCCCTCGCGGATCGTCGCGGTCCCCTCGTGGCCGCAGCCGTCGATAGTCCGGTCGCCGGCGTCCATGTCGGTACAGCGGTAGTCGACGGTCGCCGGATCCGACTCGAGGTCGACGTCGGTGACGGTCTCGGTGATCTTTCCACACTCCGAACAGATCGGGTTAAAGGGGACGTAGTCGTCGTCGACCTTGTCCTGGTACTGCGAGAGCACCTCGCGGGCTCGGTCCTGATTGGCCAGCACGTGTCGCGTCACGTCGTCGAACTCGCCGCCAGTGTAGAGCTCGGTCGTCGACACCATCTCGATCGGAACGTCGACGGCGTCGGCGCTGTCCCGGATGATCTGCGAGAAGTGCGCGCCGTAGGAGTCACAGCAGCCGAAGGGGTCCGGAATGTCGGTGTACGGCGATCCGAGGTTCCGGCCGAGCGCGCCCGCGTCGACCTCGCCGAGGTCGACGAGGTTTCCCTCGAGGTCACAGAGCGTGCGGGGCAGCTTGCGAAGCGGATCGCGGTCGTCGGCGGTGAAGACCTGGCGGACCTCGCGGCCGCGCTCGCGGAGTACCTCGGCGACGTAGTAGCCCCGCATAACCTCGTTGACGTTCCCGAGGTGGGGGACGCCCGACGGCGAGATGCCGCCCTTGATCACGATCGGGTCCTCGGGATCGCGCTGTTCGACCCGATCCGCGACCGCGTCGGCCCAGAAGACGTGACGCGCGTCGCCGTCCTCGCGCTGGAGGGTGTAGGGACTCTCGGCGTCCGGCTCGCCGCCGTCGGTCCCGTCGTCCCCGTCCGCGCTCATCGTTCCTCGTTCGCCCAGTAGGTCGGTTCCTCGCCGACGCCGTCGGGGACGACGTCGGTTCCCTCGTGGTCGCCGTGGCGGACCGCCCGCGCGATCCGATCGGGATCGGTGCCGTCGAGGACGATCGTTCGCATCCCCGAGCGCTCGATGATCTTTGCCGCGAGCAGGTCGACCGGCGCCGAGGCGCCGGCGTTCATCTCGAGGCCGGCGATGACGTCGACAAGCTCCCTGGCCGAGAGAGAGTCGTACTTCGTCGCGTCGTCGACCTCGTTGGGGTCGTCGCTGTAGACGCCGGGGACGCTGGTCGCGTAGACGAGCAGGTCGGCGTCGACGTACTCGGCGAACGCGGCGCCGACGGCGTCGGTCGTCTGTGCGGGTGCGACCCCGCCCATCACCGAGACGTCGCCGCGACGAAGCGCGTCGCCGGCCTCCTCGTAGTCCTCGGCGGGCGCGGTCACCGCGTCCTCGCCGAGCGCGGCGATGAGCAGGCGCGCGTTGAGTCGGGTGACGTCGATCCCCAGCTTGTCGAGTTCGATCTCGTTGGCCCCCAGTTCACGGGCGGCGCCGATGTACTCGCGGGCGACGCCGCCGCCCCCGACGACGGTCCCGACCCGGCAACCGTCCTCGACCAGGTCCTCGATAACCGCGGCGTGCTCGGCGACCCGATCGGCCCCGGGCTCGGGGACGAGTACACTCCCGCCGATAGAAACGACCACTTTCATCCTAACGCGGTGTAACGGGGTCGCTATCTTAAGGATTGCCAACTGCGGGGCGGCTGTGACGGGCTCCCGTGAGGTGCACTCGAACGCTCTCGGCGGTCAATCACTCCTCGAGCGAGAGGACCAGCGCGGCCCCGTCGCGTTCGAAGGCGGTTCCGAACGGGGCCGACAGCTCCCGCATCCGTTCGCGGGACCAGTCGGCGGCATCGGGGCTCGCCTCGTGGACCGCACAGTCTTCGATCTCGGTCGGGTGGAGGCGAAGTTCGAGCAACTCTCCGTCGTCGGTCGTCCGTAACACGAACAGGAAGCTCCGGTCGTTGCGAAGCGCCGGATCGACCGCGTAGTCGTCGACGAAGTCGCCCGTGTCGTAGAGGATCGGACGCCCCTCGTGGAGCTCGATCCCCTGGAAGACGTGGGCGCTGTGGCCGTGGACGACGTCGACGCCCGCCTCGACCAGCCAGCGGCCGAACGCGCGGAACGACGCGGGCGGCTCCGTAACCATGTTCGGACCCCAGTGTAGCGACGCGACCAGCAGGTCGGGCTCGGACTCGCGGGCGCGCTCGAGGGCCTCGCGGACGCACCCTCTCGTCTCCGGATCCTCGCGGTCGATCTCGATCCAGGCGGTCCCGGGCGAGGATTCGTCAGCCGCGTACTCGGGCGTGTTGTCGGTAAACGCGACGACCGCGACCTCGAGGCCGTCGACCGAAACGACCGCGGGCTCGAGGGCCTCTCCGATCGTCCCGCCCGCGCCGGTCCGGGCGAGTCCCGCCTCGTCCAGGCGATCGAGGGTGTCCCGCAGCGCCGCCACCTCGTAGTCGAGCACGTGGTTGTTCGCCAGCGCGCAGACGTCGACGCCCGCCCGCTCGAGAGCCGGGACGGCCCAGTCGGGATCCGCGCGGAAGTGAAACGATCGGTGTGTGCGCCGCCACTTCGTCCCGCCGTTCGAGAGGGCGCACTCGAGGTTGCACACCAGGCCGTCGAGACCACGAAGGCGCTCGAGGGCGGTCCCCCACACCGCCTCGACGGGGCGGCGCCGCTGGCGGTCGTCGACGACCCGACCGAGCATCACGTCGCCGGTGAAACCGATTCGGGTGGCCATACGCGCTCGTTCGCGCCGCAGACACAAAGACCGACCCCGAGACGGCGACAGCTACAAACCGGAACCGACCCAATCCTCCGATATGTACGTACTCGGCTGTCTGAGCCGCGGGACGAGCGACGAGGCCCTCGAGCGCGTCGTCGACCGCGTCGTCGATCGGCTCTCTCGGGAGGGACGGGTCGGCGTCGTCCGGTACGACGCGACGATCGCCGACGGCACCCAGGAGTCGCTGACGATCGGCGGCGACGTCACCTACGGGCTCGGCGCCGACGGCGACTGGACCGCCTCGGGAACCGGGATGTCGGTCGCCGACGCGCTGGCGGCGCTTTCGACCGACTGCGAGTACGCCGTCGTCGTCGGCGTCCCCCGGTTACGGTACCCGACGCTCGTCGTTGGCGACCCCTCGGAGACCGACGAGAACGTCCTCGCGACCGTCTCAGGGCCCGTCGACCTCGAGGAGGAGGCCCTCGTCGAGGACCTCGTAACCGAGGAACCCTACGAGACCCTCGAGTCGCTCGTCGCGCGAGTCAAGCGGTCTCCGCGAGCCGACCGCGCGGGCGCGATCGCGACCTTTACCGGGCGGGTGCGGGCGAAAGACGACCCGGACGACGCGCGCACCGAGTTCCTCGAGTTCGAGAAGTACGAGGGGGTCGCCGAGGAGCGGATGGCCGCCCTCGAGCGTGACCTCGAGGCCAGAGAGGGCGTGTTCGACGTCGAGCTCTACCACCGCACCGGCGTCGTCGGAGACGGGGAGGACATCGTCTTCGTCGTCGTCCTCGCGGGTCACCGCGAGGAGGCGTTCCGAACGGTCGAGGACGGAATCAACCGCCTGAAAGACGAGGTGCCGCTGTTCAAGAAGGAAGTGACCGTCGAGGACGAGTTCTGGGTACACGAGCGAACCTGATCGCGTCGATCGAACCGAAACGATCGATACGGGGGTCGTCCAACGGACCTGCCATAGCAAGCAAATCCGAAATAGTCAAGTAATACTATAATTAATTAATTCCTTATAAAGTGTACTGCAATAATAAGTTAGAGGGAGTTATAAATCGTCTAAGCCATTATTAACTATTCGTAAACGGTTTCAAAAAAGACTCCATCGGCCACATTATTTCACGTCACTTTGAACGAAATTGAAATCTCGCTAATCGTCCTTCCTTTATAACATATACCGGCTGAAACTGAGTGATGTCGATGAGCACGACAGCCTAACCCTCCACGGAAAGCAAAGAACGGCGGCTGAAAAATTACCTGCGCGAACGAGCCGAAGACGGGGAACTGTACTTCAAGGGGAAGTTCATCGCGGACGACGTCGACATGTCCCCGAAGGAGATCGGCGCGTTGATGGTCAAACTCGCCGACTCCGCGACCGATCTCGAGGTCGAGAAGTGGTCGTACACGAGCGCGACGACCTGGCGCGTGGAAGCCGTCTGAGCTGTCGGCTCTCGACGGAACCGATACCTCCCGCGCCGGCACGACTGGGGTCGTCCGGCGCGGCACCCCCCTGATCACACGATTGCGACTGCGTCCGCGTTCCGCCGACTGTCTCGGGACGCGGGGTCACTCACTTCTTTCGAGACGGATCGCGGGAGGGAAGCCGATTTATACGAGCAGCCGCTGACTTCGGACGATGGACGACGTCGATCCGTCCGGCGATGGGACGGCGGGCGGCCGAACCGCCCCCCTCGACGACGGACCGCCGCTCGAGCGAATCGAGTCCGTGTTTGCGGTCTACGAAACCCGGCGAGAGGACGATCAGCTCGTCTACTACGGCGATCCGCTGGTCGCCCCCGAACCGCTGATGCGGGAGCTGTGGCCGATCTTTCGAGAGGGCGGCTACGATCTCGAGTTGACCAGACGCCACGGCGAGTACGCCCTCGTCGCCGAGCCGACCAGCATCGGAATCGACGGGGTTCCGTGGACGAACGTGTTCCTGTTGCTCGCGACGGTCGGATCGACGCTGTTCGCCGGGTCGATGTGGTACCACATCGACCCGTTCTCGGACCCGCTGGCGATGGTGGACGCCTGGCCGTTCATGGTCGCGATCCTGAGCGTGCTCGGGATCCACGAGATGGGTCACTACGTGCTGAGTCGCTACCACGGAGTCGACGCCTCCCTTCCCTACTTCATCCCGGTACCGACGCTGATCGGGACGATGGGCGCCGTGATCAAGATGAAAGGGCGAATGCCCGATCGGAAGGCGCTGTTCGACATCGGCGTCGCGGGTCCACTGGCGGGCCTGATCGCGACGGTCGTCGTCACGGTCGTCGGGCTACACCTGCCGCCGGTCACTGCGCCTGAATCCGTCGTCGCGGATCCGAACGCGATTCGGATCGACCTCGGCTATCCGCCGTTACTCGAGTGGCTCGCGGCCGTCTTCGACCGGCCGCTGTACCGCGACGATCCCGCCACGTCGGTCAACCCCGTCGTCATCGGCGGCTGGGTCGGGATGTTCGTCACCTTCCTCAACCTCATCCCGGTCGGCCAGCTCGACGGCGGGCACATCCTCCGGGCGATGGCGGGTCGCCTCCAGGAGACGATCGCGGCGCTGGTACCGGGCGCGCTGTTCGGCCTCGCCGCCTACCTCTACTACGTGGGCGACCACAGCGGTAACACGGTGTTCGTCTGGGTGTTCTGGGGGATCTTCACCGCGGTGCTTGCCTCGGTCGGGCCGGCGAGCCCGATCAGGGACGAGCGGCTCGACCCTGGCCGGTTCCTGCTCGGCGTCGTCACGTTCGGCCTCGGCGCGCTATGTTTCATGCCCGTTCCCGTCGCCGTCGTTCAGTGATCAGCCCTCCCCGTGAGTTTTCCCCCCGCCCGCGGGCGCCTGGTCGTCGACGGTGATGCCGCCGTCGGGCCCGACGACGCCCCCGACCCGCGAGAGAGGGACGCCGACGGCCTCCCGAACCGCCTCGAGCTCCGCTTCGGGAACCGTGACGACGAGTTCGAAGTCCTCGCCGAACGTCGTCGCGCGCTCGAGGGCCTCGTCGTCGTTCTCCGAGACCGATTGCACGGCCTCGTCGACCGGAATCGCCGCCGAGTCGACCGCGAACCCGCAGTCGCTCGCTTCCGCGAGCTGGTGGAGCGACCGGGCGAGCCCGTCGCTCGAGTCCATCATCGCGGTCGCGTGTGAGGCCAGCGCCCGCCCCGCCGCGATCCGGGGCTCGAACCGGAACAGCTCGTTCGCGCGCTCGCGGGCGTCCGGGTCGTCCTCGCGTGCACCTCGTCGAAACAGCTCGAGGGCGGCCGCGCTCCGTCCGAGCGTTCCGGTGACACAGACCGCGTCGCCCAGGCGGGCGCCGCTTCGCGGAACGGGGTCGTCGGTCCGGCCGATCGCGGTCGTCGCGACGGTGAACTCGTCGTGGCCGTCGAGGTCGCCGCCGACGTACTCGCCGCCGACCGCCTCGCAGACGTCTCGCGCGCCGCGAACGAACGCGAGCAGTTCTTCCTCGCGGAACTCGGGGGCCGCGTAGGCGGCGACCGCGGCCGTCGCCGAGGCCCCCATCGCGGCGACGTCCGACAGCGAGGCACCGACCGACCGCCAGCCGGCCGTGTAGCGGGTCGTCCCCGACGGAAAGTCCGTTCGCTCGTGGAGCATGTCCGTGGTCACGACCAGCCCGTCGACGACCGCCGCGTCGTCGCCGGCCGGGTGGAGTTCCCCCTCCAACAGCGCCAGTGCGGCGCGCTCGTCCATACCCGGCGTTTCGGGGCCAGAACGAAAAACGGTCCGGACCGCGTCCGGCGGCGAGGACGGCGCTCGGGGTCGAGCTCGGGGAAAGACGATGGTCTTAAATGCCGCGGCGGGGAACCCAACGCCAATGGCTACGATGTACGACGTTCCGGCGGACGACCTCATCGAGGCGCTCGCCGAGGACCTCGAGGACCGACTCGACGAACCCGACTGGGGCCAGTTCGCCAAGACCGGTGTCGACCGCGAACTGCCGCCCGAACAGGAGGACTTCTGGGCGACTCGCGCCGCGAGCCTCCTGCGAAAGGTCGCCGATCGCGGCCCGATTGGCGTCGAGCGCCTCTCGACGGAGTACGGCGGCACCAAAGGCGGCACGAACCGCTACCGCGTCGCGCCCGACCGTCGCGCCGACGGCTCGAAGAACGTGATCCGAACGATCCTCCAGCAGCTCGAGGAGGAAGACCTCGTCGAGACCGCCGAGGGAGAGGGTCGCCGCATCACCGCCGACGGCCGGAGCCTGCTCGACGATACCGCCGGCCAGGTTCTCGAGGAGCTCGACCGACCGGAGCTCGAGCGCTACGCGTAGAGGCGAGTTCGACGGACCGTTTTCGCGCCGTTGGCCGACCAGCGACGGCGCTCGCACGGAGCGTCCGTAATCATTTTCCGCGTTCCCGAGCAACGGTCTACCATAGCTATGAGCGGCTCACCAGACGACGAGAAACTCGAGGAGCTCCGACAGAAGAAGATGGAACAGCTCCAGGACCGCGCCGAAGGCGGCGAGGCCGATCAGGCCAACCGGGAGGCCGCCCAGCAGCAGGCCGAGGCCCAGAAGCAGGCGCTGCTCCGCCAGCACCTGACCGACGACGCTCGCAAGCGGCTCAACACGGTCAAGATGAGCAAGGAGCAGTTCGGCGAACAGGTCGAACAGCAGGTGATCGCGCTGGCCCGCAGCGGACGCATCCAGGGGAAGATCGACGACGAGAAGATGAAACAGCTCCTCCAGGAGCTCAAACCCGACTCGAAGAGCTTCGACATCAAGCGCCGGTGATGGAGCTCGGACTGCTCTACAGCGGGGGGAAGGACTCGACGCTCGCGGCGCTCGTCCTCGAGGAGTTTTACGACGTGACGCTCGTGACGGTCAGTTTCGGCGTCAGCGACGACTGGAAACACGCCCGCGAGACCGCCGCGAGCGCCGGCTTCGACTTCGAGCGCCTCGAGCTCGGCACCGAGGTCGCCCGCGAGGCCGTCGATCGGATCCGCGAGGACGGCTTTCCCCGCAACGGGATTCAACACGTCCACCAGCGCGCCCTCGAGGCCCTCGCCGAGGGGCGGTTCGACGCGGTCGCCGACGGCACCCGACGGGACGACCGCGTGCCGACCGTCTCGCGGGCCCAGGCCCAGAGCCTCGAGGACCGCCACGGCGTCGACTACGTCGCGCCGCTGTCGGGGTTCGGCCGCGAGGCGGTCGACCGGCTCGTCGAGGACCGCCTCGAGGTGACCGCGGGTCCGAGCGAGTCGATCGACCGCGCGGACTACGAGGGGGAGCTGCGCGCGCTCATCGCCGCGGAGGACGGTCCCGAGGCGATCGAAGAGCTATTTCCGGACCACGAACAGACGTACGTGACGGGAGTCAGATGAGCGAGTTCCCGCGTCACCGATCGCGGTTACGTTTCCAGAGCCCGTAGTTCAGCGCCGTCGCGAACGCGACCCAGCACAGGTACGGTACCAGCAACAGCGCCGCCCGGCGATCGATGCGAGCGAACGCGACGATCGTCGCAGCGATCGCTGGTCCGAGCAACGCGACGACGACGAGCCCGCCGAGGATCGACCGCCGACCGAAGAAGACGAGCGACCAGAGCGCGTTCAATGCGAGCTGCAGGAGGAACGTCCGCTCGGCGCGTCGTTTTCGCCCCGCGCTCGCGGTTCGCTCACGACGGATCAGGTGCCACGCGACTCCCATCGTGGCGAACAGTGCGGTCCAGACGGGCGGAAACACCCAGCCAGGCGGCGTTTTCGGCGGTTTCTCGAGGGTCGGATACCACTCGTTCACGTCCTCGGCGGTCAACAGCCCGGGGACGACACCGGCGAGTTCGCAGAAGCCGACGGCAAGACCCAGCTCCCGCCACTCGCCGTCGCCGAGCGTCTCGGGAGCGGCCCGATCGATTTGTGGAGGCATACGACGCCTTCACCGTTGGAGTATAAATCTCTCCGTCCGCTCGACGGACAGTCGCCACGTCTCGACAGTGGTTTCGAGCTCGAGCGGTCGCACGCCCAAACGAAAGGTTAGAAGGTCGCCGTCGCCGAACGGTGGGATATGTACGACGGCATCAAGGGGTTTCGTGACTTCTACCCCGGCGAGATGGCCGCCAGGCGGGCGACCACCGACACGATCGAGGACGCCGCCCGCCGGTACGGCTTCCGCGAGATCGGCACGCCCGCGCTCGAGCGCGCGGCGATGTGGACCGACAAGAGCGGCGACGAGATCGTCGAGGAGCTGTACGCCTTCGAGGATCAGGGCGGGCGCCACGTCGCGTTGACCCCCGAGTTGACCCCGACGGTCGCGCGGATGGTCGTCGCCAAACAACAGGAGCTCTCGAAGCCGATCAAGTGGTTCTCGACGCGCCCGTTCTGGCGCTACGAGCAGGTCCAGCAGGGTCGCCAGCGGGAGTTCTACCAGACCAACGTCGACATCTTCGGCTCCTCGGAGCCCGAGGCCGACGCCGAAATCCTCGCGTGGGCCGCCGACGCCCTAACCGACCTCGGACTCACCGAGGAGCACTTCGAGTTCCGGATCTCCCACCGCGACATCCTCGGGGGCGTCCTCGAGAGCTACGAGGCCGACGTCGAGACGACCGAGGCGATCCGGGCGGTCGACAAGTCCGGTAAGATCTCGACCGCCGAGTACCACGACCTGCTGGCGGAAGCGGGGCTGACGTACGACCAGGCCGCCGAGTTCGACGACCTGATCGCGGGGGGCGACCTCGAGGCCGTCGAATCGTTCGCAGACACCGAGCGCGTGACGGCGGCCGTCGAGAACCTCCGGAACGTCCTCGCGGCGGCCGAGGACTTCGGCGCTCGCGAGCACTGTACGATCTCGCTCGAGACGGCCCGCGGGCTCGACTACTATACGGGCGTCGTCTTCGAGTGCTTCGACTCGACGGGCGAGGTCTCCCGGTCGATCTTCGGCGGGGGCCGTTACGACAACCTCATCGAGAGCTTCGGGGGCCAGCCCACGCCCGCGGTCGGGGTCGCGCCCGGCCACGCGACGCTGTCGCTGCTCTGTCAGCGTGCTGGCGTCTGGCCCGAGGAGGCGGTGACCACTGACTACTACGTGTTGCAGGTCGGCGACACCCGCGCCGAAGCCGCCCGCATCACCCGCGAACTTCGCGAACGGGGTCACGTCGTCGAGACCGACGTCGCCGGCCGTTCGTTCGGCGCGCAGCTAGATTACGCCGACTCGATCAACGCCGAGACGGTCGTGATCGTCGGCGAGCAGGACCTGGCGAACGACGAGGTGACGATCAAGGACATGGAGACGGGCGACCAGGTCCAGACCGCCGTCGAGGAGTTCCCGGGAGACCTCGAGCACCCGACGCTCGAGGACTTCGCGTAGCGGTTCCAGTTTTCAACTCGCCTCGGCGTCGGGACGGTACCGCCGGCTGACGGCCTTCCAGCGCCCGC
Organism: Natronococcus sp. JC468; assembly: GCF_012163165.1. Lineage (NCBI taxonomy): Archaea > Methanobacteriati > Methanobacteriota > Halobacteria > Halobacteriales > Natrialbaceae > Natronococcus > Natronococcus sp. JC468. The sequence goes on along the minus strand of NZ_JAAVUO010000047.1, from coordinate 7,066 downwards.
GCCGGAACAGCCAGTAGTTGATCCCGCCCGGGACGGACGTCTCGAGCAGGAAGGCGAGGTAGAGTCCCCCGACGCCGAGCGGGGTGACGAGCCCCAGCGTCGCCGCGGGTAACGCGAAGAGGTACCGACCGACCAGCGAGGCCACGAGCGGGAGCCGGGTGTCGCCAGCGCCGAGCAAGGCGCCCGCCGCGGCGCCGTCGACGCCGAGGCCGATCGCGCTGACGGCGCCGACGGCGACGAACGTCGCGGCCAGCGAGACCTCGTCGGGTTGGCTCACGAACAGCCCCGCGATCGGATCGGCGAACGCGACGACGGCGGCGGCGATCCCGACGTAACAGACCGCCGAGAGCCGGACGATCCCCTCGCCGTAGGCGCCGGCTTCTTCCTCCTCGTTCGCGCCGAGGTACTGGCCGACCAGCGAACTCGAGGCCAGTCCCATTCCCCAGTTGACGCTGTTGATCAGGCTGCGGACGCGGCGGCCGACCTCCAGGGCGGTGACGACGACCGGGCCGAACGAGGCCGCGATCCACAACAGCGGGAAGACGACGACCCCCTGGGCGAGTCGGCGTCCGATTTCGGGGATGGAGATCTCGACGAGGTCACGGATCACGCCGACCTCGAGCCAGGGCCCCTCGAGGGCGATCGGGACGGGACTCGGTTCCATCCCGAGAACGCCGTAGGAGCGCCCGATCATCCCCCACGCGAGGACGACCGTGACGAACCCCGTCGAGAGGGTCGTCCCGAGCGCGGCCCCGGCGGCCCCCATCTCGAGTCCGAAGATGAACGCGGCGCTGAGCAGGACGTTCAATATCGCGCCGCCCGCGCGGGCCATCATCTCGGTGAAGGTGTCGCCGACGCCGGTGTATGTTCGGCTGGCGATCAGGTTCAGCATCTCGAAGAGGGCGGCCGGCGCGACGTAGACGAGGTAGGTGCTGCCGTGAGCGAGCGACTCGGGGCCGGCGTCGAACAGCCCGATCAGCCGATCCGGGACGAGGAGGAACGCGACCGCCAGCGGCGCGGAGAGCGTGGCGGCGAGCACGACGCTTTGCGTGACGACCAGGGACGCCCGCTCGCTCTCCTCGCCGCCGTAGTTCTGGGAGACGAGGCTGACGGTGCCACCCGCCAGGCCGAGTCCGAGCATGGCCACGATCTCCCAGTAGGCCAGCGCGAAGGCCAGGCCGGCGGTTCCGGCGGTGCCGACGGCGATCCCGACCATCGCGAGGTCGGCCGTCTGCTTGGACATGATCGCGGCACCGGTGACGATTCGGGGCCAGGCCAGCGAGACGGTCGGGCGCAGTCGCTCGGCGTCGATGACTCCCAGTCGCTCGAGCGCGCTCGCGACGACCGCGACCGCGGCAGCCAGCCGTCCCGTCATCGATCGCCGGGTACCGGACCGCGGGCTTCGGTCCGTCGCCTGCGGCCCTCGGAAGGCGCGCTCGAGGTGCGGGTCGCGGGGATCACGGTCGCAGCCGCGAGAGCATCGCCCTCAGGTGGGTCGGCGAGACCAGCGACGTGGGTCGATCCATATGGACGCCGATCTCGCCCGACAGCGCGCTCAGTCCCAGGCGCTGGACGGGTTCGGGCAGGGAGTAGGCTCGCCGGAGCCAGTGACCCAGGCGCTGGTCGCGTTCTAAGTCCTCGCGCCAGGCACGCTCGTAGGCCGCGAGGCTGGTCGGTCGGTCGGAATCGATCTCGCGGGCCGCGTGGTCCGCGGCCGTCGTTCCGTAGAGGATCCCGCCGCCGGTGAACGGTTTGGTCTGGGCCGCGGCGTCGCCGATCAGGAAGCCCCGGCGGCTCGTCACTCGATCCGCGGGGCCGATCGGGATCGCCCCCGAACACCGGTGGGCGACGTCGATCTCGTAGCCGTCGATCAGCTCCTCGAAGTGTTTGGTGACCTCGACGCCCGGCGGAGCCGCGAGGCCGTACTCGACGCCGGCCTCGCCGCGGGGGATCCGCCAGGCGAAGAACGTCGGCGGAGTGAGGTGAACGTCGACGAAGTCCTCGTGGTCGTCCTCCTCGGAAAAGGCTAGCACGCCGTGGAGCAGCTCGTCGGGCTCGGGGAGGCCGAGCTCCTGGCGGACCCGCGACCGGGGGCCGTCACAGCCCGCGACCATCTTCGCCTGGAAGGTCGTGGGACCGTCGGGGCCGCTGGCGACGACCTCGACGCGGTCACGGTGTTCGGTGACGCTCGTGACGGAGTGGTTCTCGCGGACGTCGGCGCCGGCCTCGCGAGCCAGGTCGGCGAGGTGGCGATCCAGCCCGACGCGGTCGATGACGTTCGAGGCGACCTCGCGCTTGTAGAAGGGATAGGCGTCGCTACGGGGACCGCCGACGTGAAAGCGCGCGCCGTAGATCTCGTTCTGGAGCAGTTCCTCGCGGGCGCCCTCGCCCGTCACGCTCCAGATATCCGTACTGACGTGGCCCGAGCAGGCCAGCGGCGTGCCGATCGTCCCCTGCTCTAACGCGAGGACGTCGTGGCCGCGCTCGGCCGCCCGGCGAGCGAACCGCGCCCCGGCGGGGCCGACGCCGACGACGACGAAATCGTACATATACCCTCCGTCTCACTCGGACGGTAAGAAGGTCTCGAGTGTCGCTCGCCGGGCGGGGCGACGGCCGCGTCCGCGCCCTCGATCTCCGCGACAAGAGTTATTGGACATCCGATAGTACCTCGGGGTGTGCAAACCGGACACGCGGCCGACGAACGGATGCTCGAGCGCGAGCGCCGGCTGCTGGCCGTTCTCGTCCTCGGGCCGCTCGTGCTCGTCCAGTTCGTCCTGCTGTACGCGGAACTGGGCGATCGCGGTCTCGCCGGGATCGCGCCCGGCCTGATCGGGCTCTACGCCTGCGGAGCGGTCGCCCTCGCCGCCCTCGTCGACCGCCACCGCACGCTCGAGTTCAAGCTGGCGCTGTCGGGCGGGCTGGCCGTCCTCGCGGGTACGTCGGCGCTCCTGTTCTCCGAGACGACGTCCGTCCTCGGGGCGCTCGGATTCGGGGCGGCGACGCTGTACTACGCGTGGCAGGCTCGAGGCGATTCGGCTCGACGGTAGCCGGAGCGCGGTCCGAAACCGACACCGTCTGCGAGCGGACACCGGTGTTCCGCGTCGAAGGGGAACCGAGCGTTCTACGGCTCGTAAGCGATCTCCTCGACGGCGACGACCAACCGGTAGAACAGGAACAGAACGAAGGCGGAAATCCCGACGGTACCCGCGACGAACAGCCACAGGAACACCTGGCCGGTCAGCAAGGCGTACGCGAGGATCACGAGGAGACCGACGACGAGAGCGGCGCTAACGGCGGTCGGGAATTCGGGGTGTACGGTCGCGGACGGCATACGCGGTGGCTGGCCCCACCGCTACAAGTGCTTTCGGTAGGACACTTCGCTCTCGAGACAGCCCGTCGCGATCGGTTCGGCCTACTCCTCGAGCAGCTCCCAGAACCGCTCCTGGTCGCCCTCGAAGCGCTCGAGCAGGGCCCGGGCCTCCGCACGCAGTTCGTCGTCGACGACGACGTGGACCATCCCCTCGTCGGGTTGGCCGTAGACGACGCTGGCGCCGTCGGGGGCGACGACGATCGCCGGCAACACGACCAGATCCTCCTCGCCGTCGACCAGCACCGTCGTCGGCGCCTCGCGCTCGAGGCTCTCCCGGAGCGTCTCGACGACGTCGGCGGTGAGCTCGGCGGGCGGGTTCCGCGCCTCGACGCTGACTCGCTCGGTGACGGTCTCGCGGATCTCTTCCTCGACGAGTTCGCGTTTGGTCCGCTCGTCGACGAGCGCGACGTCGGGTTCTCGGCCGGCGCGGACGAAGTGGTAGGTGACGACGTCGCCGACGGCGATCAGCGGCCCCGAGACCGCCTCGAGGAGCACGTCGGCGTCGGTCTCGATCGGACCCATTGGCTCCTTGAGTTCGTGGCGCAACTCGTCGGGCAAAACCAGCAGCTGGTCGTCCGCGCGGGCGTCGTCGCCGTCGTCGTGAACCACGTTACCGGACCTTCAGCGCGTACGCGCCGGGTTCGGTGACCTGCATCTCCGTGGCGATCTCGCTGTCCTCGGGGTGGGCGATGACGACGTAGCCCGCCCAGTCCTCGGTCAGCGAGGAGGAGTTACAGGAGTCACAGGTGTCGCTGTCGGGATCGTTGACCCGGTGGCACTCGCGACAGACGAGTCGATCGGATGCCATCGTTACTCACCCGTGGCCGCTTCGCGTTTCTCGTGGTCCTCCTCGAGCCAGCCGTGCTTGCCGAGTCCGGGCTGTTTCGCGGTGAGACCGATCTTCGAGTCCCGGGGGTTGCGCTCGTCGATGCTCTTGGTGACGATGCGCGCTCGAACAGCGTCGTCGACCCCCAGCGTGCGGTTGGACTCGTTCGAGGCGAGTTGCTGGTTCTCGCCGTCGAAGGCGAGGTACTCGTCGGAGATCTGGGAGACGTGCAGCAGTCCGTCGACGGGGCCGATCCCGACGAAGGCGCCGAACTCGACGACTTCGACGATCGTGCCGTCGACGACCTCCTGCATGTCCGGATCGAAGGTGACGGCGTCGAACTCGGCCTCGTAGTAGACCCCCGGTTGGTTCGGGAGCACGGCCCCCTCGCCGATGTCGTGGACCTCCGTGATCGAGACGACGCTGCCGACCTGTTCGTCCATGCGCCCCTCGAGTTTGTCCTGCAGCAGTTGCTTGACCAGCTTCGGCGAGACGTCACCGAGCGCCTTCGGCGGTACTTCGACCGTATCCGTTAGTCTGACCCGTTTGTACATCTATGGTTGAGTGATTGCCAGCTTGTTTCTCCCGCGTAATGCAAGTACCGGTATGCTCGCCTCGAGCACCCGGTCGCGCAGCGGGCGATCGTTCGTGACGACGTAGTCGACGCTTCCCTCCCGGGCGAGTTCGACCAGCGCGTCGTCGGCGTACGATTCCTCCGTGTCGACGACGAGACAGCGTTCGGTCGCCAGGTCGTGACCGACCGAGGCGGCGGTCCCCTCGGTGCCGCCCTTCTCCGAGAGCCGCCGGAGCTCCTCGATGACCGGTTGGGGCGCCACCAGTTCGGCGGCGCCGATCACCCGCTCGAGTTCGTCGAACAGGCGGACGTCGAGTTCGACCGGCATCATCAACGCGCTCGTGTCGAGGGCGACCCGGGTGCTCATACTCGCTGTCGTGTTACTCCCGAAGCGTTCCCAGTCCGATCAGTCGCCAGCGGGCGCCGATCCGACGGTTGATCGCGATCTTCGAGCCCGGCTCGGCCGAGACGGGGCGTTTGAGTTTGACCTCGCACTCCCCGCTGCGGGCGCTGGTGACCGCGCCGACGGTCGTCGCCGTTCCGACGGTCATCATCAGGGGCTCGCCGGTGCTGATCTCGTCGACGGCCGCGGCGTCGCCCTCCTGGCTCGCGTCCTCGACGTTGCCGACGACGCGGTCGAGCAGGTCGACGTCCATCGTGAACTGCTCCCAGATCGGCGGCAGCGATCCCGGCGGGCCGGCGATCTGTCCGGCGAGGGCGTCGCCTTTCGTCAGCGACGGGTCCAGCCCGGTGCCGACCCCGAGCAGTCCGCCGGGGGTGACCCGCTCGGCGTCGGCGCCACCGGCCTGGAGCGAGCGGACCGTCGTCTGGATCGGAACGTACTCGGTCTGACCGCCCTCCTCGACCTCCCGTCCCGGACGGATCTCGAGGTCGTCGCCGACCTCGAGTTCGCCCCGGATGAGGCTGCCGCCGAGGACGCCGCCGGCGAGGTTCTCGGCGGTCGTTCCGGGCTTGTTGATGTCGAAACTCCGGGCGACGTGCATCCGGGGATCGGTCTCGGGATCCCGCTCGGGCGTGGGAATCTCCTCCTCGATCGCCTGGATCAGCAGGTCGAGGTTGACCTCCTGGCCCGCCGAGACGGGAACGACGGGAGCGTCCTCGGCGACGGTGCCTTCGACGAACTCCTGAATCTCCTCGTAGTTCCGTCGGGCCTGCTCAGCGTCGACGAGGTCGACCTTGTTCTGGGCGATGACGATGTTGTCGATCCCGATGATGTCAAGCGCCATCAGGTGCTCCTCGGTCTGGGGCTGGGGGACGGGCTCGTTGGCGCTGACGACCAACACCGCGCCGTCCATCAGCGAAGCCCCCGAGAGCATCGTCGCCATCAGGGTCTCGTGGCCGGGCGCGTCGACGAACGAGACGGTCCGCAGCGGCTCGCTCGGCGACCCGTCCGCACACTCCTGCTCGACGGTGTAGCGCTCGGGTTCGTCCAGATCGGGACAGTGCCGGAACGTCGCGTCGGCGTACCCCAGTCGGATCGAGATACCGCGTTTCATCTCCTCGCTGTGCTGGTCGGTCCACGATCCGCTGAGTGCCTGCACCAGCGTCGTCTTGCCGTGATCGACGTGGCCGACGAGTCCGATGTTCACCTCCGGTTGTTGAATTCCTGCCATAAGACGATGAGTAATCTTAGGTAGGAGTTCCCCCGTGCGACTGATAAACCTACTGTTCTCGGGGCGTATCACGCCGCCGAAGCGTCCCGAGCGGTCGGACCATTCCGTCTCGAGGATGGTGCCGTTCGATCCCCGTCGTCTTCGATCGCGCGGCAAGCGGCGCCGACGCCGCGCTCGAACCGGACCGCTCACCCCGCGTCGTCGGTCGACGCCGATCCCCCGTCGACGTGCGGTTCGTTCGACAGCCCCGAACCCTCGTCGCTCTCTACGAGCTCGAACTCCGTCGAGCCACACCGACAGCTCTCGCTTCCGATCGCTTTGATCGTTCCGTCCGGCCACTGCCTGGCCGCGTAAACGGCGCCACAGTCCGCACACTCCGCGAGTTCTCTGGAAACGTCGTCCCGGTTCGCCATTCCTCACCGGGAGGTGGTGGCGTTCGTAAATCAGCGTTTCGCTCGCGGTGGGCCGCGAACTGCGGACGCTCGGATTGACATCCACCCCGCGCTAAAGGGCGAGGATTCCACGATGTGGAGTTTGAGGTTCCGTGTTTCCTCGGGGTTCAAGTACGCTTTCGCGTGACCCTTCGACGGAAGCCGTCCAATTGTGACCGAGGACGTGCATTGCAACGGGTACAGCCCTGTCAACGGGGCCTTCCCATCCAG
>NZ_JAAVUO010000046.1:0-25151 GCF_012163165.1 Natronococcus sp. JC468 | reverse complement strand
GCCCGTTCGCATGGTCAGTGGGACCGCCGGTCCCACTCGACTCCAAAAATCTACGCTAAAAAGCCGCCTCCGCGGGCTTCGCCCGCTTCGGCGGGGAACCGCTCGCTTCGTCTTCGCGCGGCTACGCCGCGCGAACGGTCCGCGGAACTGAACGTTCCGCGCTACTCGCGAATGCTGGCCGTGATATCTGCTTCACCTGTACAGAACGCGAGTTTTGCGTTCCTCTTTGGATAACGGAACCGTACCACACCTACTGTTCTCGTTCCGCCGTGTTTCGCGAACAGTAGAGATGATTTCGTCGGTTTCGAGGTTAGTGATTCCTGTCGGACGACGGCCTACGGCGAAACGTACCCTCACTCGAGCCCGTACATTGACAAACCAACCCACACCGGGAGAACAGTTATGTCAGTTCCGGCAGACGTTACGGTCGACGATGACCTCGACCGCACCACTCGCTCGCTCCCCCTCGCGTTCGACCCTCGAGAAGGGAAGCATCGGGTCCTATCGCGGACCCGCAGGCGGTGGTCGCGGACGAGGTGGCTGACGGCTCTCGACGCCCCGTCCGCGCCGCGCGTTCCCGCTCGGCCGGACGGTTCGTTCTTCGACGTCGAATCGACGGCCAGCGCGAACTGCGCGGGGACCATCCCCCGTAGTGTAGCCGGCCAACACGCGGACCGCACCGGTCCGAACCTCGAGTTCGAGCCTCGACGGGGGCCTCATGAATCGACAGACTGCTACCGTCGTGGCAACGCTCACCGTCCGCGTCCCCCTGGGCGCGTCGGGGAGCCTCGTCGACGGCGCAGCGCGCGTCGTCGACCGAACCGGCGCCGTCGCTCGTCTCGAGGAGCTCACCGTTCGAACCGTCGCACCCGGTCTCAACGACACGACCGTCGACTGCCGCGTTCGTTTCGAACCCGCCGACGACGCGAGCGACGAACGCGTCCGGGCGCGGCTCGAGGACGGCGTCGGCGTCCTCGCGGTCGAAGCCGTCGACTCCGTCGAGGGTGATCCGCCCGTCGTCGATACCGATCCGGTGCGGACGGGCTAATCCTCGGTCGACTCGGGGTCGACGTTCTGCTCGCGGACCGTGATCCCCTTCCGCCCCAGGTGCTGGAGCTGTCGGCGGGCGAACTCCTCCTCGCGGGTCCCTCGAGTAGCGAGCACGTAGACGAGCGCCCCGCCCGCGGGTCGCATCGTCCGCCCGGCCCGCTGGGTGCCCTGGCGGCGCGAGCCCCCGAGCCCGGAGGCGACGATCGCCATGTCCGCGGTCGGGAGGTCGATCCCCTCGTCGCCGACTCGGGAGATCACCAGCAGGTCGCGTTCGTCCCGTCGGAACTCCTCGAGCAGGCGTCGGCGCTCGTGGTGGGGCGTCTCCCCGCTGAGGAAGGGGACGTCCAGCGCGTCGGCGATCTCCCGGCCCTGCTCGAGGTAGTCGACGAAGACGAGCGACTTCGCGCCCGGGTGGGCCGACAGCAGGTAGCGCACTTCGTCGATCTTTCCGCGGTTCTGGGCGGCGATGCGGTACTTTTCCCGTCCGTCGGCGGAGTCGTAGGCGTTGCCCTGCTCCTCGTCGCCCCACGGGACGTAGCGAATCTCGAGTTCGGGCTCGGCGACGAAGCCGGCGTCGAACAGCGCCTCCCAGTCGGTGCCGATCGGCGGGCCGACCAGCGTGAAGATCTCCGTTTGGCGATCGTCCTCCCTGATGGGACTCGCCGACAGGCCGAGTCGGTGACGGGACTGGAGGTGCGTGCTCCGGCGGTAGATATCCGAGGGGACGTGCTGGCACTCGTCGAACACGACGAGTCCCCACTCGCGGTCGTCGAACAGCGAGCGGTGGCGATCCATCCCCGCGATCTGGTAGGTGGCGATCGTCACCGGGCGGACGTTCTTCTGTCCGCCGTGGTACTGGCCGATCTGGTGGGACTCGAGCGAGGTGTACTCCGCGATCGTCTCGGCCCACTGCCGCGCCAGATCGCGGCTCGGCACGAGGACGAGGGTCTCGCCGCCGACGTGGGCCATCGCGCCCGTCGCCGCGACGGTCTTGCCGCTGCCCGGCGGGCCGACGAAGACGCCCTCGCCGGCCTCGGCGAAGCGATCGACCCACTCGCGCTGGTACTCGCGTAGCGAGACCTCCAGCTCGATCTCGAGGGCCTCTCCCGACTCGAGGTCGCGGTGGTCCTGAACCGGGTAGCCGGCCTCGTAGAGGATCCGCTTGATCGCGGCCTCGGCGCCCTCGCGGACCCAGTCCTCGGTCTCGGAGATGGGGGCGTGGACGTGCTCCTCGTCTAACTTCTGACGGGCGACGTTGCCCATGATTTCGGGAGTCTGGGCCTCGAGTACGGTGTAGCCGTCCTCGTGGGTCGTCAGGCGGAACTGGTGGGCCCGATCCCACTGGCTGTGGACCCACTCCTCCAGGTCCTCGTTGCGCTGGCCCAGCGCCTGGCGCATCGTCCGCGCGAGCTCCTCGAAGGAGTCGTGCGGGGTCCCCCAGACGTCCTCGGGTCGCACGACGTAGCGGTACCCCTGCTCGCCGTTGGCGTCCGCGAGGTGGGCGAACTGCGAGAGCTGGGCGCGAGTGAACTGGTCGGGCCGATCGACGACGATCTCGCGGCGTTTCGGGAAGACGACGACCCGCTCGCGGTCGGTGAGGTCCTCGAGCTCGCTGGGGTACCAGACGACGGGGTCCGTCGACACCGACAGACGCTCGAGGTCGCCCCGGTCGGCGAGGACCTCGAGGCGCTCGCTGGCGTCCTCGTGGGGGATCTCGAGGGCGCGGGCGACCGCGGCCGCGGTCAACACCGGGGAGCCCTCCCGCTGGGCGGCGTCGTGGAATGCGGCGATCGTCGGCTCCTCGCCGTCGGCGGCCGTCCCGGGGGATCCCGGTTCCGAACCGGTCGTCGACGGGTCGGTCGGCGCTTCGTCGGCCGCTCGGTCGGGGGCGTCCTCGCGTTCGTCGGTCGGCTCGGCCGTCGCCTCGGGCTCGGTGCGATCGTCGGCGTCGCTCGAGGGATCGTCGGTCACTGGCGGGGCTAGCGGGGGTGCGGATAAACCGGTTGCGTTCGGCGCGGCCGCGAATCGCCCCCACAGTATATGCGGATCGACACCGTAACACACGTCGCATGCTCCGTGCGATCCTCCCCGAGGGACAGGTCGTCTGCGAACGGTACGACCGAACCGACGACGGTCTCGAGCTGTACAACGCCGACGACGAGTTCGTCGCGTTCGTCCCCTACGACAATCTCCACGCGCTGCTGGACGACGACGTCTACAGCGAGAACGAGCGGTCGATCATGTAGCCGGCTGCTGGTCGATCGCCTCGAGTTGCTCCCGATACCTGTTTCTGACGGTGACGACGGTCGTCTGTGCCGTGTCGGCGACGGCCCGCTGGGGAATCGTCTCCTCGCAGAGCAACCCGGCGGCGTAGATGGCCGCGGCCGCAAAGCCCGTCGGCGACTTCCCGGAGTGAAGCCCCTGGGTGGTCGTCTCGTCGATGATCTCGATCGCCTTCGACTCGACGTTCTTGTCGACGTCGAGCTCCGAACAGAACCGCGGAACGAACTGGCGGGGGTTGGTCGGCTCGAGGTTGATGTCGAGTTCGTCGGCGATGTAGCGGTAGGTGCGGCCGATCTCGCGCTGGTCGACGCGGGAGACGCCGGTTACCTCCTCGAGGCTGCGTGGGATGCCCTCCTTCCGGCAGGCGGTGTAGAGGGCGCTCGTCGCGACGCCCTCGATCGATCGACCCCGGATGAGGTCCTGGTCGAGCGCCTGGCGGTAGATGACACTGGCCGTCTCCTTGACGGGTTTGGGGACGCCGAGGGCGCTGACCATTCGATCGATCTCCGAGAGCGCGTACTTGAGGTTGCGCTCGCCGGCGTTTTTCGTCCGGATCCGTTCCTGCCAGACCCGGAGCCGGTGGAGCTGGCCGTGTTTGTCCGCCGACATCGAGTGGCCGTTGGCGTCGCGGTTGCGCCAGTCGATCGTCGTCGTCAGTCCGCGATCGTGCATCGACTGGGTCAGCGGCGCGCCGACCCGCGAGAGCTCGTCGTGCTCCTGGGCGTTGAACGCCCGCCACTCCGGCCCGTAGTCGATCGGATCCTCGGTCAACACGAGTCCGCACTCCTCGCAGACCCGTTCGCCGCGGTCCGGATCGTGAACGATCGTCTCGGTTTCACAGTCGGGACACAGCCCAGCCTCTCGGCCTCGCGACTCCGATTCGGCTCTGGCGTGCTCGATGATGGACCGCGTCATCAGTATCGGGAGAAGCGGTCCGGACACTGTAAGGGGGTCACATGGTTTCGCGAGAAACCGGGACTTACTGATTCGCCCGCCGGAACCGTCACGCGACCGATCGTCGCTCCGTCGATCGGCGCGCGAAACGGCGGCGTCACAGCGGCCCAACCCCTCGAGATCGTCCGATCGGACGCGATCGGTCGACGGCGCCGTCCGGGCCGACTGCCGCCGCGTCGGCGCCGAACCGATTCTATCGTTCCGGCGGGGACACAAGGTAATCCGGCGTTCACCGCGTAACCCCCGTTTGCGGGTTCGAACCGTCGACCGGCTTTATAGCCTTGCAATCGAAGGCCTCGTTCCAGTGTCCCGTTACCGATCCGCCTCACCCCGTCGCGGACGCACCCGCCCTCGGTGTACGTGGTCACTACACGTTGCCAATCGATCGATACCGCGGTCGCTCGAGCGACCGGACCGTCCCGTCGGCCGTCGGTTTTCCGCCGGCCGCGGCGACCGATCGAACGCCGGTTCGCGGGGCCTTTGCAGACGGTGCGAAACGTGGTTGTGCTTAAGAGAATCACTGTTGGCGTACAACCTGGTGTGTCAATCGTGATCGCAACGTCCCCCTCGGATCGACAGCGGCCGCTGTCGGCGCGACAGCCCGACCGTCCCGACGAGTACCGGTTCCGCGCGAAACGGACGGGAACCGGACTGACTGGTGGTGGAGGCGCCCCATAATGTCCTCGATCGACAGCTCGCTTCCCGACGAGATCGCGTCGGTTACCGACGCCGACGACGACGGCCGACTCTCGAAGGACGTCATCTTCGAACTGCTGAAAAACCGGCGCCGACGCGAGGTTCTCACCTACCTTCTCGAGGCCGACGAGACCGTCACGCTCGGCGAACTCGCCGAACAGATCGCCGCCTGGGAGAACGACACCGACGTCAACGCCCTGAGCTCCGACCAGCGAAAGCGAGTGTACGTCGCGCTTTACCAGACGCACCTGCCGAAGATGGACGACGCGGGGATCGTCGAGTACGACCAGGATCGGGGGCTCATCACGCTGGCCGACAACGCTGACCTGCTCATGATGTATCTCGATACCGACACCCACCAGCAGGACCGCTGGGATCGGTGGTACGCCGCGTTGAGTGTCCTGGGGATCGTCGTCGTCGCGGCCGCGACGGTCGGCGTCCCGCCGCTGGCCGCCGTCCCGACGCTGGCGCTCTCCGGAGCGGTCGTCGGCGCGTTCTCCCTGCTGACGGTCGCCCACGTCGTCACGAACCGTCAGGAGGAGCGGACCGTCAACGGCAAACTCTCCCGGATCGAGTGAGAGCGATCCGCGGCGGTCACGGCGCTCGGCGACCCGAACGCGCCGCCTCCGCGACCCGAACGCGAGTGCCTCGAGCGACGGCGTCCGCTCGAGAAGGGCTTTTGGGGACCGATCCCGTACCGACACCCGGCTCCCGAATCCGCTCCGGTATCGGAACAGTTCGCGTGCCAGCTGCTGTTCCGGGCGCGGGAGCCGCCTCTCACGTTCTCGAGCGGCGGCGCCGCCCGGGCGGAGTCGGCCGCGCGCACCGCTTCGGAAACCGCCCTACTGGTCGCGAGCGTTGTACTGCACGTCGACGTCGGCGTCGCCGACGAGCTGGAACGCCGTGATCTCGCCCTCGAACCAGTAGGCGTCGATCCAGTCGGCGACGCTGCCCCGGACGGTCGCACCCTCGAGGACGTCGTCGTCGTCGACCGAGGCGTTTCGGTACTCCGATTTGACGAGCGCGCCGTCGACGGTAAAGGAGTAGGAGCTCGGCCCGTCGGCCCCGGTACCGTCGATCACCAGCGCGTGGGGGAGCAACTCGCTGTCGCCGTACTCGTCGGGATCGATCTCCCCGCCGTCGACGAGGACTCGCGCCTCGCCCTCGGTGAACGTGACGTCGGTCAGCGTGCCGGAGTAGCGAAACGTCTGGCTGCCGTCGGTGACGGAGTCTTGTACGGTCGCGCCCGCGGTCGAGGGCGCGTCGGCTTCCTCGTCCGCCGCGATCGTCCCATCGACCGTGATCTCGTAGCTGGCGGGCTCGCCCGTGCCCTCGACCTCGAGAACGTGGGGGAGCGCCGGACCGTACTCGTCGGGGTCGATCTCCTCGCCGTCGAGAGTCACCGCGGCCGGCCCGTCGACGGTGACGGTCTCGAGGTCACCGTCGAACCGGAACGCGTCCGTCCAGTTCCCGACGACGCCGTGGACGGTGCCGTCGTCGGGGGCCTCGTCGGCCGCGGCGTCGTCCTCGCCCGCGGGGACGACCTCGCCGTCGACGACGAACTCGTAGCGGGTCGCGCTCGAGTCTGCGCCCTCGAAACTGATGGTGTGCGACGCGTCGGATCCCTCGTCGGCGGAGTCGGACGAACGTCCTGATCCCTGCGTTCCCCCTCCGGAGGCGGCCTCCTCGGCCGACGTGGGAACCCCTTCGGGAACCGAGAGGTCGGGATCGCCGCCGACGTCGGCGGTTCGCACCTGTCCCTGCGTGCCGCCGCTGTAGGCGCCCGACTCGAACTCGATCGTGCCGCCCTGGTGGGTGAGCAACGCGGCGGCGTAGGGGCCGGCCGCGAACTGCGAGTTCTCGATCGTCACCGGACCCGGCGACCAGGCCCAGACGGGACGGCCGTGCTGTTCGGTGTAGCCGCCCCAGCTCCCGTTCTCGGTGGAGTAGTCGGTGTCGTCGTTGTACGCGACGCAGTCGACGATGGCGTCGTCGGCGCTCGCACACCGGAACGTCGCCACGCCGTTGTTCTTGCCGTAACAGGACTCGAAGCGGACGCTGCCGCCGCTTGCCGTGTTGGAGCAGTAGAAGCCGTTGTTCGGCCACCCCTGGACGTTACAGTTCCGGAATGTCACGTCGGCGTTGCTGTCCTTGTGCAGGAAGACCGCGCCGGGTCCGTGGACGAACCCGGCGCCGCTCTTGTTCGCCCCGTCGCCGAGGTAGAGGTTCTCGACGAGCACGTCCCCGGAGGGCGTGTTGATCGTGATCGCGAAGTCCCCGCCGCGGTAGAGCCCCGAGAAGCCGACGTTTCGGATCGTGGCGTCGCTCCCGGTGACGTTCAGCAGGATTCCGTTCCCGCTCGAGACGTCGATCAGCGTGTTCTCGAAGGTTTCCCCCTCGCCGATCTGAATCGTCTGTCCGCTGGCCTCGATGACCTCGTACTCCTCGTCCGCGCTCGCGACGCCGGCGAAGGCGGCCGCGGCGGTCGTCGTTCCGGCCAGTCGGAGGTACGTTCGTCGATCCAGTAATCCGGTATTACCGCCCGTTTCCGACGGCTCGTCGCCGTCACTGCCGAACCGCTCCGCGTCCGATACCGAAGGTTCGCGTGCCATTGCACCCGAGTAATTCCACACTACCCGTATAAATTTTCCCCTCTAGTTCGTCTAAAATTAACAGACACTCAATTGTCGGTGCCGATTAGTCACGTATACTTTTCATTTTATGCCACGGAATATTATATACGCAAACTTCCGACGGCTCCCGGGTAATCGGTCGTTACCGATGCGTGACCGTCGATCGCGCCGACGATCGGTCGGAATAAGAAACGGTTATCGCCGGTACCGCGACCCTCGGACTCGAGCGTCGGGACGGCGAGAACAACGGCCCGCGGCGGAGGGAAGGCGGCGATCGGGCCGCGGTGAAGGGCGGGTGGAAGGCTGCGTCAGCGGGTCGAGTCGCGCCGAGGGAGGAATCGGCGCGAGAGTGTCGTTACTTGCGGGCGGCTTCCTCGGCGCTGGTCGGAACGCCGTCGGGCATGAAGGCCTCGGGGTCGGTCCCGACGTCGTCCTCGAGCTGGACCGTCGAGCCGGCGTGCTCGGCGACCCCGGCCTTCTCGTCGTAGTCGGTGTCGCTGACGACGACCTCGGTTCCGTTCCCGTTCGCGCCGGCGTCGATCGCCGTGTTCGTGCCGTTCATCTCGATCTGGCAGCCGTCGACCTCGATGGTTCCGGGCGACCACGCCCAGATCCCGCGGCCGTCGTGTCCCTCGTCGTCGACGAGGACACTCGAGTTCGTGATCCGGCTGCCCTCGGTCGCGACGCGGTAGTGGGATACGTAACAGTTCGCCGCGAAGCAGCCGTCGATGTGGACGGTGCCGCCGCCGCCGGTACCGGGCGCGGAGGCGTAGATCGCGTTGTCCGTGAACCCCTGGATGTTGAGGTTCGCGAAGTCGAGGTGGCCCGAGTGTTCGGGGTTGACCCAGAAGGCAGTCTGTCCGTGACCGTTCGCGGCCTGGTTCCCCTCGGCGGCGCCGTCGCCGAGGTAGACGTTCTCGACGGTGCTCGTGTCGCCACCGGTGTCGGCGACGCCGAAGGTGGCGGAGCCGGTTCCGGAGGTGTTCTCGCCGTGGAACCCGATGTTCCGGATCGTCCAGCCGGTTCCCTCGGCGGTGACGATGATGTCGCCGCCGGTGGTCATGTCGATCAGCTTGTTTTCCCAGGTCTCGCCGTCGCTGATCGTAACGGTCTGGCCGTCGGCTTCGATAACCTCGTACTCCTCGTCGGCAGCGGCGGTGCCCGTCGCACCGACCGAGACCGCTGCCGTGGCGACCGCCGCGAGCGACTGCACGTAGTTTCGACGGGTTAAGGACCGGTTACTGCCGGTATTCGTCGATTCACTCGCATCGGTCGTACGGGGATTCTGCGCCATACAGTTTCGTAACCTGGCCTTACGAGTCATAAACCTTTCCTTGCTAACTTGGGTTAAATTTACAGATTATATTGCTAGCTACGCAAATACGGTCAGAATCTATGGCGCATTCGTTACGAACTTACGAAAGTCTTCGAGAACTGTCGGTCCGACGAGGACGACAGTCCGCACTGGGATCGTCGCGATAACGGGTCGTTTCCGGGGACGGCGCCGATCCGCACCGCTCGAGTAATCACCCCGTTCCGAACGAAACGCGACACCGACGCCGTTCGGTCGACCGCCAATCATGGATTATCGTGATAGAATCGCCCGTCGGATCGCTCCGCTACCCCTCCTCGCCCGAGACGTCGTACATTCGGAAATCGTCGTTCGAGACTACCCGATCCGCGGACGGATCGGACTCGAGCCCGCGGTAGTCGGCCTCGTCGTAGCGAACCCCCCGGTAGACGTCGAACTCGCGGGTCTCGTCGAAGGCGGTAACGGCGAGGTAGTAATCGGCGCCGCCATACGCGCCCGCGTAGTCCCCCGCGTTGAACGCGTCGGCGTCGACCTCGCCGCTCGCGGCGGTTCCGCCCGTCAGCGAGTCCTCGCCCTCGAGCCCGTTGATCCCGTGATCGAACCGGTACGGATCGTAGCCGACACCCGCGTAGGGCCTGTCCTCGACGCCGCGGTCCATCCCCGTCTCGTAGCCGTTGAACGTCGCCTCGGAGACGTGTTGTCCCGGGCTGTAGATGATCGGCGAGGCGTAGACGGTCATGAGCCCGAGGACGAGACAGGCGCCGAGGACCGCCGCCGCGAGGGCGGTCGCGGCCGAGCGCGGGACGAGCCGCGAGCAGCCGCCGACGCCGTGTGCGATCGCGACGCCCGCGAGGATCGTGAGCAGCACGTAGATGAATCCCATCTGCCGGAACGCCATGTTCGGGGTGCCGAGGAAGTACAGAAGGAACATCGCGCCCAGCGGGACCAGGGCGGCGACGAAGTAGGTCACGAGCGAGCGCCCTTCCTTGTCCAGGCTCGTCCGACCGACGACGGCCAGCAGGACGAAGAGGCCGACGACGAGCCCGATCACCGCGGCGTCGAGGAACATCGTGACGAACAGCTCCGAGAGGCTCCCGCCGATCTCGGTGAGCGAGCTTCCCTGCTGGTCGATCTCCCCGCCAGCACCGACGTCCGCGGCGAAGATCCCCACGACGAACCCCTCGGCGGCCTCGCGGAACCGCCGGTTGGTCGCGGCCCAGACGACGAAGATCACCCCGAGCACGACCGTCTGCGTGTACACCGTCGGCTGCTCGAGTATCGGGTGGTCGGCGTACCGTCGGCGCGCGAGGTACTGCACCCCGCTCACCGCCGCCACGAAGACGACGGCGTTGACCATCTGCTGGGGGTGGACCAGCAGGAGCGCGATCCCCGAGAGGTAGACGAGGACGCTGAAAGGTGACAGGCCGAACGGAAGCCGTTCGACCGTCGCGCGTCGGCGGAGGTACGCGACGACGGCGAAGACGACGACGGGGACGAGAAACAGCGCGTTCGAGTTCGTGTGAACGCCCATGTGGGTCGCGACGTTGTTGATCGGGAGCACCATCCAGGAGACGACCGCCGCGGCGCCGACTGCGAGGGCGCTCCCGCTCAGATCGCGCACGACGAGGGGAACGAACGCCAGGAACGGGACGAACACGACGACGAGAGCGAACAGGAGCCCGCGTTCGACCGACACTCCGCCGAGGAGGTGGAAGATCGAGCCCAGCGAGTGGATCGCCGGGTAGAACAGCTCGTGGGCCGCCATCTCGCCCTCGACGATGTCCCGGGTCCAGCCCAGGTGCGAGAGCGCGTCGCCCATCCCGTAGAAGTGGTAGCCCCGGATCACCGGCAGGCTCACGATAGCGGTCACCGCCGTCGCCCCGAGGCCGACGCCGATCGCCTGTTGGCGACCCCGACAGGCCAGCGACGTCGCGACCGCGATCGCCAGCGCGAGCGCGAACGCGGGCCAGACCGCCGTCGGCGTCCCCGCGTAGACCGACGCCTCGTAGGTCGTCGCGGGCGACGCACGGGCGATCCCGATCCCGGCCGCCAGCGCGAGGAAGCCGGCCGCGAACAGCCAGTCGAGCGTCGCTCGGCTCATGGGTCGACGCTCCGGCTCCGCCGCGGTGCTGTCTCGGTGCGCATAGCCTGGCGCGAGCGTCGTCGACGCTCGGGTTTGTTATAGGCAACTTACGTCGACCCCGGCATCGACACCGCTCGAGCCGGTTTCGGATCGATCGGCGAGACCGACGCGTCGGCCCCCGACGGGGCGACCGCGGCGGGGGGCGCCGCCGGGGACCGCCGCGGCGACGGGCCTCGCGTCGCGACGAGTACGCCGTCCCTGTCGACGCGCTGGCGCGGGCTACGGACCCGTTTCTCGAGCCGCGGGGAATCGACGGCGGCGATTGTTTTTGTGCGTCCCCGGCGACCCTCGAGGGAGACCACAGACGCCATGAGCGCCATCATCATCGACCGACCGACCGCAGACGGTACCGTCCTCGAGTGCGAGGTTCGGGCTACGGCCGACCTCGAGCGGTTCCTGACGACCGAACCGTTCCGAACCGAGTACGACGTTTCGATCGAGGGCGTCCCCGAGGGCGTGCTGGCGATCCCTGTCCTCGCGCAGGTCTGTCCCGTCGCCTGGGCCAACGGCGCCGACGTCTACGTCGAGGCGGTCGACGCGACGTTCGCCCGCGCGCTCGAGGACGTCGAGGCGGCCCTCTGCGGAATGTACGACTTCCTCGAGGGCGGGACCCTCTATGCCCGCCGGACGATCGACCCCGAACCCGGGGCGGGTGGCGAGAGCGGGCTGCTCTTTACGGGCGGCGTCGACTCGACGTGCTCGTACGTCCGCCACCGCGAGGAGTCGCCGACGCTGATCAGCGTCCGCGGGTGGACGATCACGCCCGATCCGGCCGACGACGGGAAGTGGCGCCAGCTCACCGGACGGGTCTCGACGTTCGCCGCCGAGCGCGGGCTCGAGACCGCCTTCCTCGAGTCGAACATGCTCTCCTTCCTCGACCATCCCATGCTGTTGGCCCACTACAAGCGCCACGTCGACGGCGCCTGGTACAGCTCCGTCGGCCACGGGCTCGGCCTGCTCGGGCTCTGCGCCCCGATGGCCTACGCCCGCGGGATCGAGGACCTCTACGTCGCCGCCACCCACTGGGAGGGGATCGACCTCGAGTGGGGCTCCAGGCCCGACATCGACGACAACGTCCGGTGGGCCGGCACCCAGTGTCACCACGACGGCTACGAGCTGACCCGCCAGGAGCGACTCGACGCCATCGCCGACTACGTCCGCAGCGACGCGCCGGACCTCGAACTGCAGACCTGCAACCGTCAGATGAAGGGGAACTGCGGGCGCTGCGAGAAGTGCTACCGGACCGCTGTCGGGCTGCGCCTGTCGGGGCTCGAGCCGACCGAGCACGGCTACCCCTTCTCCGACCCCGAGTACGCCCGGATCCGGGCCGCCCTCGAGGGCGGAGAGTGGGAGCTCGGCCAGGACGAACGCTACATGTGGGCGGACATCCGCGAGCGCGCCCGTGAGGTCGAGCCCGCGTCGGCGAGCGAGCGAGCCTTCTTCGAGTGGCTCGAGGCCGCCGATCTCGACGAGCTCGTCTCGGAGTCGGGACCGCCGCTGTCCCACCGCCTGCTCCGCGCGGGCGCGAGAAACGCGCCCAGCGGCGTCTACAACAGACTCTACCCCGCCTGGACGGCCGCCAGGTCGGGACTGCGTCTGGTCCGTTCGAATCGGTGAGTCCCGCGGAAAGCGCCGGTTCGAGCGACGACGTGGCCAAGCTACTTGGCAACCGGCGTGGACCGTCCGAACATGGCATCCGAATCCGGCCGCGCCGGGACCGAGACGGCGGCGCGGACCGCCGGGCACCTCGTCCGAGCGGGCGCCGTCGCACTCGCGCTGTCGCTCGCGGTGAACTGGGCCGTCACGTTCGGCGCGATCGCCGCCGGCGTCGCCCCGGCGCTGGACGCGATGAGTTACGAGCCGGTGACGTTCCTGACGACCGTCGGCGTCGTCGGCGCGACGCTGGCCTACGGCGCGCTCGCTCGCGTCGTGCGAAATCCGGACCGCGCGTTCGTCGCCGTGGCCGCGGTCGTCCTCCTGCTGTCGCTGATCCCCGATTTCACGGTCGTGCCGAGCCAGCCCGGGGGAAGCCTGCTGGCCGGAGCCGTCCTCGGGGTGATGCACGTCACGACGGCCGTCGTCTGCGTCTGGGCGCTCACCGACGTCGGCCGCTGACCGTCCGGTGACTCGAGCGGGACCTACCGATCCTCGGCATCGTCGATGTCGACGTTGATCGGCTCAGCGCCCTCGCTCCCGCCGTCGTCGCGACCGCCCGAGGGGCCACCGCCGCCGACCGGGATCTTCGTCCGGAGGTCGGCGGCGAACGACTGCACCTGGTCCACGAGCGTGCTCACCTCCTCCTCGAACTCCTCGACGGACCGCTCGACGTAGTGGACCCGCTGGGCGGGGATCCGCCGAACGATGTCGTGGCCCTCCTCGTCCTCGTCGGTCTTGACGATCCAGTGGTCCTGGAAGTACGCGACGTGCTCGTTCGGCACCGTCTTCCTGACGGTGCCCTCGTCGGGTTCGTCGTAAACGATCGTCGCCTCGCCGATGTCGCGCTCGAGTTCGAGATCCTCGTCGACCATACGGAACGGTCGGGTCGGCGGCGGGTAGTCGCTGTGCTTGCGAGTCGCGGGCCGTCACTCCATGTAGCCCAGTCCCTTCAGCCGATCCTCGACGTCGGAGAAGTCCTCCTCGACCTCGCCGCCGTCGCCGCCCGACACCGCGGTTCGCTCGACTTTCGTCCGCGAGGGCGCCGCGCGCTCGTCGAAGGCGTCGAACAGCACGCGGCCGTCGGTGTTCTCGGGGATCGGTTCGCCGATCCCGTGCAGCAGCGTCGGCGCGACGTCGACGACGCGGGCGCTTCGCAGCGTCGCTCCGGGATCGATCGAGGGGCCCCGACAGAGCACAATCCCCTCGCTGCGGTGGCTGGCGGCGTAGGTTCCGGTCTCGCCGAAGGTCTCGTCGGTGATGGCGTTTCGCGAGTCGTAGCCGTCCCGGCCGTTGACGACCAGATCCGGCGATCGATCGTCGGTCGGGAACAGCTCGTCGCCGTCGAAGACCTCGAGCACCCGGTCGCCGTCGCCGTCGGTGACCGACTCGAAGACGTCGACGAGCTCGGCCTTGATCGTCGGAACGTCGCTCGGGTCGACGACGCCGTGGTCGAACCGCTCGGCGTCGTTGATGTAGCAGGTGCCCGCGCCGTGGACGAACGCCACGGTCCGCTCGTAGTCGACGTCGTAGAGGGCGTGGTCGCCGGGGATCTGTTCGGCGACCGAGTCGACGAGCCGGCGGGGAAGCGTCGAGACGAGGACCTCCTCGGAGATGCCGACCCGCTCGAGGGTGTTCGTGATCGTGTCCCGGGAGATCCCCAGGCTCGCGAGCGCGCCCCGGGCCCCCTCGTTCTCCTGGCGGAAGAGGTAGCCCTCGCGCTCGAGGATCCGGTTGACGTAGACGAGCGTCTCGATCGGTCCGAATCCGTGGTCGGAGACGACGTAGAGGTCGGCACCGCGGGCGTCGGCGTACTCGATGACCTCCCCGAGGATCTCGTCGAGTCGTTTGTAGTGTTCGAGCAGCGGGTCCATCTCCCAGACGAGGTGCTGGAACCGGTCGGGTGCGGTGTAGACGAAGAAAAACAGCTGCCAGTCGTCGCCGGCCTCCTCCATCTGGAGGCGCATCAGCTCGCGGCGTTTCGAGAGCATGTCGTCGACGGCGGCGGGAAACTCCTCGAGGCGGTCGGCGTACTCGGGGTAGTCGAGGCTGATCCGATACTCCGGGATCCGCTCCTCGAGTTTCGACTGCAACTCGGGCGGATGGGTGAACTCCCGTTCGGTCGAGGGAGTCATCATTCCGGTCACCATCGTTCCGTCGACCTCGCTCGCGGGGTAGGTCATCGGGACGTTGCCGACGTGGGCCGGCGAGAGCAGGTCCCAGAGGGCGGGCTGGCGACGGTCGCGGCTCGTGTACATCCGCTGGGTGTACTCCTCGGAGAGGCGCTGGAAGCCGTAGATGCCGTGTTTGTCCGGCCAGACGCCGGTGGCGATCGACGGCCACGCCAGCGGCGTCGTCGGCGGGCGGGTGCTCTCGAGAACCCCGGAGGCGCCCTCCTCGCGCATCCGGGCGAAGTTCGGGAGCTTGCCGGCCTCGCTCCAGCGGTCGATCAGTCGCCACGGTACGCCGTCGAGTCCGAGGACGAAGGCTCGCTCGGACGTGGTGGAAGATCCGCTCATGATTGGGTAATCAAGACGTCGGAAACGTCTGCTGTGGTGCAGGTGCGTCGACGACCGCTTTGTTATAGATCCGCTTCAACCGGTTCGGGGCCGGCTCGGAGCGCGTTGCCCGTCCCTACCGGCGCTCGAGGCGGGCGTCCCGGGGTCGTAAGCTCTCGATACCGAGAGCGACCCGCCGCCGCCGGAGTCGGAACGGCGTCTATAACAAAACGACGGAATCGCTATCGGCCCGTCATGGACACGCAACGGTGGTGGACGCTGTGGGAAGCGTGGTGATCTCGCTCGACGCCGAGCTGGGGTGGGGGTTTCACGACCTCGAGCCCCTGCCGACCGCCCGGGTCGAGGCCGGGCGGCGCGGCTGGGAGACGATGCTCGAGCTCTGCGACGAGTACGAGGTGCCGGCGACGTGGGCCGTGGTCGGCCACCTCATGCTCGAGTCCTGCGACGGGGTCCACGCCGACCACCCGGCGCCCGAGGGCTGGTTCGACCGCGAGCGCGGGGCGTGGCGCGACCGCGAGGACCTGCGGTACTGTCCGGAGCTCGTCCGCGCAATCCTCGAGGCCGACGCCGACCACGAACTCGCCAGTCACTCGTTTTCCCACGCGCTGTTCGGTCGCCCCGAGACCGACCGCGAGTTCGCCGCGGCCGAACTCGAGCGAAGCGTCGAACTGGCCCGGGAGTGGGGGCTGACCGTCGACTCGTTTATCTACCCGCGAAACGACGTCGGCCATCGCGACGTCCTCGCCGAGTACGGCGTCGGCGCCTACCGCGGGCGGTCGCCGACCCCGGACGGGATCCGCGGCCTCCTCGATTCGACGGTGCGGGCCCGATCGATGCTCGTCGAGCCGAGGGTCGACGAGTACGGGCTGGTGAACGTCCCGGCGTCGCTGTTCCTGTTCGGGTTCGAGGGCCCCGCGCGGACGGTCGCCGAGTCCGTCTGGAGCGATCCGATGGTCGTGCTCGCCCGCCGCGGGATCGACGACGCCGTCGACGGTGACGGCGTCTTCCACATGTGGCTCCACCCGAACAACCTCACCCGCGAGCGCGACGACGAGCGGATGCGAGCGATCCTCTCTTATCTCGCCCGCCGTCGCGCCGAAACCGACCTCACCGTCGAGACGATGGTCGACGCCGCCCGGCGGGCCGTCGCCCTCGAGGGCGTCGACGGGACCGCGACCGGCGTCGACGAACGGACGACGGCGAACCCGCATCGGCGCGTCGCCGAGCTCGGTGACGGGGATTAAGACCGGTATTCGCGCGGAAGGGACGATATACAGCCCGTTTTCGAGAGATACGACGACGATAACAAAGCCCGCCGACGCCCCCTTCTCGAGCGAATGCTCTCACAGTTTCGCAGCCGAGCGGGCGACTCGCGGACGCTCTCGGTCGGCGTCCTCGGGGTCGGAAACATCGGCACGGTGCACCTGAAATCCGCGCTCGCGATGCCCGACGCGACGGTCGTCGCGGCCGCGGACGCGGTCCCGGCGAACCGCGACCGGGCCGAGCGCGCGGGCGTCGAGCGGACCTACGACGACTACGCGACGCTGCTGGCGAACGAGGAGCTCGACGCCGCCGTCGTCGCGCTCCCGCCGTTTCTCCACGCCGAAGCGGTCGAGCGAGCCGCCGAGTACGGCGTCGACGTCTTCGTCGAGAAACCCCTGGCGCGCTCGACGGAGGAGGCCGACCGGATGCTCGAGACCGCGGCGCGGGCCGGGATCGCCGTCGGCGTCGACCACACGCTTCGCTACCAGCCCGACGTGGTCGGCGTCAAGTCGGCCTACGAGGACGGCGACGTCGGCCACGTCCCCTACGCCTCAATCACCCGGCTCAACGACGGCCCGCTCGGGCGTCCGCCCGCGGAGACGGCGCCGCCGTCCTGGCCGCTGGATCCCGACGCGGCCGGCGGGGGCACCCTGCTCGAGCTCGGGGTGCACTGCTTCGACGTCCTCGAGTGGCTGTTCGGCGAGCTCGAGGTCCGCGCCGCTGCGACGGGTCGGACTCTCGATATCGACGTCGAGGACGCCGCGACGGTCCTCCTGCGGGCGCCCGAGGCGGGGACGACGATCACGCTGCACTGTGGCTCCTACCAGTGGGAGGAGCTTCCGGAGGTCAACACGCGACTGCGTCTCGAGGGGATCACGGGGACGATCACCAACCGGGACCACCTCCCGGAACACTTCTACGCGGGAGCGGCCCGGGCCGCCCTCGAGAACGTCGCCAGTCGCGTCGGCGTCGCCGACCGAACGGTGTTCGGCCCGACGTTCTACCTGCGGGCACACTACGACGCGCTGGCGGACTTCCTCGAGGCCGTCCGGACCGGCGAGGAGCCGCCCGTCAGCGGCCGCGACGGGCGACGCTCGCTCGCGCTGGCAGAGCGGGCGTACGACCTGGCCGCCGAGACCGCGACCGACGAGGTCGAGCTTCCGGAGGTGCGCCCGTGAACGCCGTTCGCCTGGCCGCGACCGACGGCGACGACCGCGGCTGGCGGCCCGACCTCGAGGACCGGACGGCCCGCCTCGAGTCGGCCGTCGGGGCCGTCCTCGACGCCCGCCGCTCCCGGCTGGCGGGTGCCGAACGGGTCGCGATCGCTCCCGACGGTCACTACCCGTTCCACCCCTCGACGGGCGTCGTGACCGATCCCGCGGTCGTCGGCGCGATCGCCGCGTGGGTCGACCGCGAGCTCGACGCCGACCTCGCCGTCGTCGGGCGCAGCGACGACCGAATCGCGTTCGATCGGACGGCCTCGTACCTCGAGTACGATCGACTGGCCGACCGGTTCGACGCCGCCCTGATCGACCTCGCGGACGCCCCGAAGCGAAACGAGTACCGGGCCGCCGGGGGGCGGTCGGTCGCGCTCACGGTGCCGGAACCGCTGCTCGACTCGCGCGTGATCGCCGCGCCGACGCTGCGCCCGACCGCCGGGGGCGAGGTCGCCGGGGCCGCGCGGACGCTCGCCCGGCTCGTGCGCTCGACCGCGGCGCCGACGCGGGTCGCGGTCGCGGCGACGCGGGCGATCGAGCCCGCCCTCGCCGTTCTGGACGGGACGATCGCCTACGGGGACGGTCCCGTCGCGGCGAACGCGGTGCTGTCGGGCTCGGTCCCGGCCGTCGACGCCGTCGCCGCGTCGCTGTTCGGCCGCGACGTCGACGACGACACGGTCTGCTCGGCGCTGCTGCCCGAGTCGGCCCGCCCGGTGGGCGTCGAGAACCCCGACGGGATCGACCTCGACGCCCTCGAGGAGCGGCTGTCGGGCGGGCGGCTGCCGCCCGCGGGGGACACGCACCCGGTCGTCTCGAACGCCTACCGCCTCTACGCGGCGGCCAGCGGCGACGCCGTCCCGCCCCAGCTCGAACGATGACCGGGAACACCGCAGCGGTCACCGGCGCGACGGGGTTTCTGGGGACCCACCTCTGTGAGTACCTCCGATCGGAGGGATGGGAGGTCCGCGGGCTCAGCCGTCCCGGCTCGGAGCGGAACGGCCACGAGGACCTCGAGTGGTACGTCGGCGACCTCTTCGATCGGGGCGTCCTCGAGTCGCTGGTCGACGGGAGCGACGCCGTCTTCCACCTCGCAGGCGCGAGCCTCTGGAGCGCCGATCCCGAGACCGTCCACCGCGTCAACCGCGAGGGAACCGCGACCCTGCTCGAGGCCTGCGCGGCGACCGACGCCGGACGCGTGGTGTTTACGAGCACCTCGGGAACCCGGCGACCGAACGGGGGCGACCCCGTCGCCGACGAGACCGACGTCGCCGAACCGATCGGCGCCTACCAGGCCTCGAAGGCCCGCGCCGAGGCGCTGGTCGATCGCTACGCCGAGCGGACGGGCGACGCGGTGACGGTCCACCCGACCTCGATCTTCGGTCCCGGCGACCGGAACTTCACGGCCCAGTTGCTCGCGATGGGGATCGAGCCGACGATGCCGGCCTACCTCCCCGGGGGACTCAGCGTCGTCGGCGTCGACGACGTCGTCGCGGGGATCGTCGCCGCCGGCGAGCGCGGCGAGTGCGGCGAGCACTACATCCTCGGCGGCGAGAACCTCACCTACGACCGGGCCGTCTCGCGGATCGCCGACGCCCTCGAGGGCACCCCGGCGCGGCTCCCCGTCCCGGCGACCGCGATCCACGCGGCGGGGCCCGTCGCCGAACTCGTCGACGCGACCACCGGACGGCGCGTGTTCCCCTTCGATCGGCGGATGGCCCGCCTCGCGACCCGGCGGCTGTTCTACACCTCGCGGAAGGCCCACGAGGAGCTGGGATATACCTACCGCCCGCTCGAGGCCCACCTCCCGGAGGCGGCCGCCTGGTATCGGGACGAGGTCCGGTAGGGCCGAGCGCCGTCCGCCCCGCCCCGGTTGCTCGTCCCGTTAGTTCTATATCGTGTCATATTGTGCCACACGTATGGTCGCCAGTTCCTGCTATCCCGAGACGGGGCCGACGATAGACCGGATTCTCGACACGCTGAGTGATAGTCACCGTCGGGAGATAATCTACTACTTCGAGACCGTCGCCGACGGGCCGACCGCGACGGTCGAGGAGCTCGTCGGTCGCCTCGAGGAGCGGGCTTCGGACCGGGATCGGAGGGAGCTGACGACCGCGGTCCACCACCACCACCTGCCGAAGCTGCAGTCGCGGGGGTGGCTGGAGTTCGATCGACGAAGCGGGACCGTCCGCTACGAGGGCCACCAGTCGGTCGCGGCGCTGCTCGAGGAACTCGCCGCCGCCTTCGCGACGGAGCGGTAGCGCCCCGGCTCTACCGCGAGGCGACGGCCGCGCGCTCGCGCTCGGCGACTCGCCGTCCGGCCGCCCGCTCGTAGACCGAAAGCATCCGCTCGGCGGTCCGTTCGATACTGACCTCGCGGGCCGCCTCCCGGCCGTTCGAGCGTTCGCCGCGCTCGAGAACGGCGACCAGCCCCTCGACCAGTTCCCGATCGTCCCCCGCGACGACCGAGGGATCGACCCCCGCCAGCCGTTCGGGGACGTCGCCGACCGGAACCGAGACCACGGGAACGTTGCAGGCCAGCGCCTCCTTTACCGAGTTCGGGGATCCCTCGCTGTCGGAGGTCAAAAGCAGGGCGTCGGCGGCGTTGACGTAGGTCGAGACGGTATCGTGGTCGACCCCCGAGACCGTCCGTAGCCCGACCGGTCGCTCGAGGCGCCGCGAGGCGGCGGCGACGACGCGCTCGGCCCGCGAGTAGTTCTTCACCGTGCGCGCGGGAGAGTAGGGAAAGAGGACGTGGTACTCGTCGTCGGGCCAGCCGACGGCCTCGCGGGCGCGCGAGCGGGGTTCGGGATGGAACCGCTCGAGGTCGACGCCGTCGGGAATTACCGTCCCCCGGCCGAGCGCGGCCCGCATCTCCGCGGACATGACGACCGTCTCCGCACACAGCGGGGCGCAGAGCCTGCTCACGGGCGCGGCCGGGCCGTGGACGTCCGAGCCCCACAGCGAGAGGACGACGGGCAGCCGGAGTTGGGCCAGCGCCGCGGGCGCGGTCAGCCCGTAGTGGGCGTGAACCAGGTCGTACTCGGGACCCGCCTCGCGGAGCACCCGCGGGACCGTCCGGAGGTAGTCGAGCGGGCTCCGATCGACGTCGGCGCCGACCTCGCCCGCGATCGGCAGGGTCCGAAAGGAGACGCCTCGCTCCTCGAGGGCGTCCACCTGCTGGGTCAGAAACGGCGCGTCGGCGTTGGCCGTCACGGCGAGAACGTTCATCGGCGGAGGTCACCCCCGCGAGACGGTTTGTTATCGGTTCGAAAATCGCTCGCCGCTGAACGTTACGGGGAGCGTACACGGCGACCGAGGAGCGTCCGCGGCTCGGCAGGGAAGCCGCGGTCGGCTCGCGGCGACGCCCGCGGGTCCGTCCACCGATAGCCCGACGATTACAAAGGATCGACGGCGGCTACGGGGTACCGATGCGGATCCTCGTCTTCGCGAACACGCCCGCCCACGTCCACCTGTACCGCCACGCCGTCGCCAGGCTCGAGCGCGCCGGCCACGACGTCCTCGTGTTGACCCGCGAGTACGCCTGCACGACCGACCTGCTCGAATTCTTCGGGATGCCGTACCGGGTGTACGGCGACCACGGCACCGACGCCTACTCCCGGCCGCAGTTCGCCCGCGAGCTGGGCGGACAGTTCGGAACGATCGTCCGCGAGGCGGTGCGGTTTCGCCCCGACGTCGTCTTCGGACGGGGGCCCTACGCCGCCCTGGCGGGAACGGTCACGCGGGCGCCGACGGTGCTCGTCCTCGACGACGAGCCCGGCGACTTCAACCACGTCGTCTCCCGCCCGTTCGCCGACTGCATCCTCTCGCCGGCGGTCACCCGCCGCGACCTGGGGCCGGACCACTACACGTTCGAGGGGTTCAAGGAGTGCGCCTACCTCCACCCCGACGTCTTCGAGCCCGACGGGCGGATCCGCGAGTACCTCGACGTCGGCCCCGACGAGCCCTACGTCCTCCTGCGGTTCAACGCCCTCGACGCGCTCCACGACGCCGACCTCGAGGGGTTCTCCCGCGAGCAGCGACGCGACCTGATCGAGCGCCTGAGCGAGGACGCGACCGTCTTCGTCTCGGACGAGGGCGGCGAGATGGAGCTGCGGGACACCCCTGCCCGGCCGTACGGCCTCCACCCCGCGCTGATCCACGACGCGATGGCCGAGGCCTCGCTGCTGGTCGCGGACACGGGGACGATGGCCACCGAGGCCGCCCTGCTTGGCACCCCCGCCTTCCGCTACCGGGGCACCGACGACCACGAGTACGGCGAGTTCGCGGAACTCGAGCGGGCCGGCCTCGCCGAGCAGTTCGACGCCTACGAGGCGCTTCGGGACCGCTCGCTCGAGATCCTCGCCGACGGCGAGGCCGCCACCCGGTGGCAGCGACGCCGACGGGCGTACGTCGGCGAGCTGGTGAACCTGACCGAGTTGCTCGTCGACGTCGCGACCGCCCGGGGCTCGCTCGAGCGGCTCGAGCCGCCCGCCAGGCGGGCGATTCGGCCCCGATCGCAGTCGCTGTAGTCGGCGCAAAACCGTCGCCGGGTGCCGACTCGATGCTCGAGGAGGCGACGACTGGAACGAAGCGGTCACGTCCCGCCGACTCGAACGAGCGAGACGAGTCGAACGGGGTACCCGCTCCGCCCCGGTTGCCCAGTGCGTCTCGCTCCGACCGCTGTGGCGGAAACCCACCACGAGTTCTTAGTACGAGGGCTCCCAAGTGGGAGACAATGTCGGTCAAGGATCAGATAGCGCCTCGATCTTTCGACCAAATACTATACGTGATACTCGGCTGGTCGCTGTTCGTCGTTCTCGTTACGAGAGTGTACGACACTCGACTGATTCGACTCGAGACCGTTCTCGGGACCGGGATTCTGCTGATCTGGCTCGTCTGGGGGATTCAGTATCGCCTCGATCAGGCTCGGAAATCGCGGTTTCGTCGAAGGCGGTAGTCTCGATCGACCGCCGCGACGGCCCGGAGACGGCGAAATCCGACCGTCGGCCGAGCGGAGAACGGAACCCTGACTCGAGAAGGCAACCGTCTACGGGCGAGCACGGCGAGTGCCTCGGGGTCTGTCGAGAGCGCAACGCTCGCTCGTGACTAAGCGAAGCGCCGCGGCGTCCGCGAGACCGCCGGTCTCGCTCGACGACGAGACGCCTTCGGCGTCTCGAACCACTCGACCTCGAGGCGGGTCGCCGGTTCCGCCGTGTATTTCGGACGACGTTCGTGGATCGCGCCCAACGGTTATGATTACGGTCCCGCTAGTATCCGTATGACCCAGACCCCGAACGACTCCAGCCGCGATCTCCTTTCGCACGTTCTCGTTCCGGTCGCACACGAGGACGACGCTCGCACGACCGCGACGAGCCTCGAGCCGTATCGACCGACGGAGGTCACCGCCCTCCACGTCGTCGAGAAGGGAGAGGGAGTTGCGGACAAAACGCCCGTCGAGCAGTCCGAGGAGGCTGCCGCGGAGGCGTACGCCGCGTTCCGTACCGTCTTCCCCGACGCGAACGATCACACCGTCTACGCCCGAGACGTCGTCGAAGCGATCTTCGAGGCTGCCGACGAGGTAGACGCGAGCGCGATCGCGTACCGGTCCCGGCGCGGAAACCGGCTCGTGCAGTTCCTGTCGGGAGACCTCTCGCTCAAACTCGTCACCCGGGCGAACCGACCCGTTATCGCACTGCCGGAAGCGAACGCCGACTGACCGAAACCGATCGAACCCGTCGCCCGTTTCAGCGGCGACCGAACAGTCGGTCGCGAAGCGACCGCGCGGACGGGCGCTCGGTCAACAGAACCGGCGTCTCGAGGTCGTCGAAGAGGTCGAATACGAGCGATCCTCGGACGATACGCGACAGGAGCCCGTCCTCCGTCGCCCCGAGCACGACGAGATCGTGGTCCGTACTGAACTGCGCGATCGTCGTTTCGGGATCGCCGCTCTCGACGTGCAGCGTCGCCTCCGACAGCTGGTGGGTATCCGCCCAGTCGCGGAGAAACTCGCGGCCTTCCGCTTCCTCGCCCGGATCGACGACGTGTAACAGCGAGACGTCGACGCCGCTCGTCTCGTGAAGGGCACGTGCGACTTCCGCGGAGAGAGCCGAAGACTCCCCACCGGCCGTGGGAACGAGGGCACTCGTCGGCTCGAACTCCGTCCCGTCCAGGACCAGAAAGTCACACGGTAAGTCGTGAGTCAGCTCGTCGAGGGGGCGTTCCGCACGTCCGCCCGTGAACCGGGTGCCGCCGTACCCGATCACGACCGTATCGACGTCGTCCGATTTGGCCACGTCGTACACCTCGTCGAACCCTCTGTGAGAGAGAACCGTCTTCGTCTCGATCGGAACGTCGAAGGCCGCGGCGTCCCGTTTGGCGGCCTCGAGGAGGGCGTCGGAAGCGGTATCGACCCCTTCGCGGTTCCTGGCAGCAGCGTCGAGCGCGGTCTGATCGGGGACGGCGACGATGTGCGTCGCGAGGACGCGACCGCCCTCGTGTTCGGCGAGTGCGCTGGCGAGCGTGATGAGGGCGCTCTCGGTCCTGGGATTGGCCAGCGCGACCATAATCGTCGGCCCGTCCGCGTTCTCCGGGGCGACTGTCTCAGCAGCGCTCACGACGCGATCCGGTAGTTCCCGTTCGCGGGTTCGAACGTAACTCGAGAGAACGCCCCGTCGTGGCGTCTTGTGGCGGGCGTAGAGGAAGTACCAGAGCACGGCCGCGAGAACGAACGCGACGGACAGCGCGATTTCGTGCAGATCCATGAACGCGACGAGTCCGAGCGAGAGGGCCGCACCCAGGATCGGAGTGAGCGGATAGAACGGAACTCGGAAGTCCGGATCGTACTCCGGAACGTCCGCTTCCCGGAACACGATGAGCGCGACGTTCATCAGCGCGTAGACGATCAGGTGGAGGACGCTCGCCGCTTTCGCGAGGACTTCGATCTCCTGTCCCAACAGCGCGATAAAAACGAGGATGAGCCCGCCGGTGACGAGGATCGATCGGTAGGGCGTCGCGAAGTTCGGATGGATCTCGTTGAGCCAGTTGGTGACGATTTTATCGCGTCCCATCGCGAAGTTGATGCGGGCCGAAGCGAGGATCGAGGCGTTCGCGGACGACGCCGTCGCCAGGAGGGCGCCGACAGTCATCATCGCTGCTGCGGTGGCAGCGATACCGCCGATCGGACCCAGCGAGGACGGGAAGGCGACTTCTGCTGCCTGGGCGACCGGAGCGTCCTGGCTGAGTTCGGGCCACGAGACGACTCCGAGCATGGTCGTCACAAGGATGGCGTAGATGACGGTAACGATACCGACGCTTCCGATGATCGCGATCGGCAGATTTCGTCCCGGGTTCTTCTGCCGTGTTGACTCGATGGAAACGCTGCTACTCCATGAGGGCGTAAACCAAGCATGGGGCGCAAGAGACCGACCG
>NZ_JAAVUO010000045.1:0-25327 GCF_012163165.1 Natronococcus sp. JC468 | reverse complement strand
GCCCGGGTGGAGCCCGCTGCCCAGGTACAGCTGCTGGAAGACGTCCCGGAGTTCCCCGCGGCCCCATCGATCGGTCACGCGCTGGGCCGCCCGCGCGCCGATCGCCTCGCGGACGACGGCCTCGGCGGCCTCGAGGCCGCCGCCCCGATCGGCGATCGCGTCGGTAAAGTCGTCGATCGACGCGCGGTACCCCTCCCCGGTCGCGAGCACGTAGAGGGCGGCCGCGTAGGTCAGCTCCCAGTCGTTGTTGAACCCGCCCGCGTTCTTGAACGCCTGAACGTCCTCCCTGCGGATCGTGCGGTCGTGGACGCGCTCGACGGACTCGACGATCGCTCGACGGTAGGAGTCGGCGACGTCGACGAGCACGCCGTCGATGTCGAGAACGACTGCGTCTGCGTTCATACGGGAGGGAACGGGCCCGCGGAAATAAAGCCGGACGGTTCAGATCGCCAGCGCCCCCGCGAGGTAGACGGCGCCGACGAACAGCCCGACGGCGTAGAGCACGTGGGCCCACAGCCAGGAGAGGACGTTGACGACGTAGATCAGCGCGACGATCGGAATTCCGAGAAGGACGACCGGGGATCGGCGCCACTCCCGCCGGGAGCGGGCCCACAGCGTCCGGGCGTCGGTCGTGCTCGGGAAGGCGGCCATCCCGACCGAGAGGCCGATCCAGCCGAGGGCGCAAGCGGCGACCGCGTACTCGAGCGGGGCCGTCCGAACATCGCCGACGGCCGAGACGAGGACGACCGACCCGACGAACGCGGCGACCGCGACGACCGTGTTCAGCAGGAACGGGGCGACGCTGATGACGACCGACTGGCGGTACCGATCGGGGGTGGCGTGACGGACGTACCCCGGCGGATTCCCGAACCGGAAGTAGACGGCCTCGATCACCCTGACGCCGACGAGCCGACAGGCGCTCGCGTGGGCGAATTCGTGGACGACGACGCCCGGGAAGACGAACAGGTGGATCGCGATCCGCAGGAGAAATCCCAGCCCCCGCAGGACGACCGCGAGCGCGACGAGGAGTCCGAGAACGGCGAGGACGGTGGAGACGGGCGGCAGGGACTCGACGGCCATCGTTCACCCTACTCTCGCGGACCCTGGTAACTCCTTCCGTCCTCCCGCGTCTCCCCGTCGAACTCTCGGGCGACGTACACCGTCCCCTCGCGAACCGTTTGTCGCTCGACCGGGACCGCGGGCTGGTCGCCCCCCAGCGTCGTAAACAGGAAGTCGGCGCCGACGTGCTCGGCGACCTCGAGGGTCGGTCGGTGGAGCTCGGGGGGCAGGTTCCGGGCGTAGATCGCCTCGGCGCCCTCGTAGACCGCGAGATCGGGCTCGACGACGTCGTCGACGACGAATCCGACACCGTCGGGTACCTCCCGGCGACCGATATCGGTCGCCGTCACCGCGGCGCCCGCCTCGACGAGCGTCGCCGCCAGCTCTGTTCGGCGTCCGATCCCGACCTCGACGAGGCGGTCGTAGGCGGCGAGTCGATCCGCGAGCGTTTCGAGATTCCGGCGAGCGGTGGTCATGGCGGGACGTTTATGCTACCCGCGATCATAGCGGTTGCCATGCTCGTCGATATCGTGCCGGTCGGCAGCGTCTCCGCGGAGGTCAAGCGGGCGGCCTCCTCCGCGTTGCGATCGGTTTACGACTGCGACGTCACGGTCAACGATTCGCAGTCGGTTCCGACCGGCGCGTACGACTCCGGCCGGAACCAGTACTGCGCCGAGACGTTCATCCAGCTCGCCGAGCGCGTCGGCCGCGGCGAGAAGAACATCGCAATCACCCCCCACGACCTGTTCTACCGTCGTCGCAACTACGTCTTCGGCCTGGCCTACCTCGACGGCAGCGGCAGCGTCGTCTCCACGTACCGCCTGCAGACCTCCAGCGACGGCGGGTTCTCGAACAAGAGCGCGAGCGAGATCTTCGAGAACCGCGTCCGCAAGGAGATCGTCCACGAGATCGGCCACACCTACGGCCTCGAGCACTGCGACAACAACCGCTGTGTGATGAACTTCTCGCCGACCGTTCGGGAGGTCGACATCAAGGAAAAGAACCTCTGTGGGAGCTGCCAGCGACACGTTCACTGAGACCGTTCCACCCTAAACGTCCGTTCAGGAGGCCGTACACGTTCGTGGTTGCGATTTTCCGGGAACACGTTTATTTCCCTCCCGTGTCGAGTCACCGGTATGGTGAAACAGCAACTCGAACTCGCGCTCAGTCGCGCACGGTACGCAGCCATCGGCGCCGCCGTCGGCGCCGGACTCGGCGGCCTGTTCAACAAAAACGCCGCAAGTTCCGGCGCCGCCCTCGGCGCGCTCGTCGGCGCGACGGTCGGCGAGAGCCGACTGAGCGCCCAGTCGCGACTCGACGAGCTGCGAACGCGTAAGGACGAACAGTTCGGGAACGTGCTCTCACGGACGAGCAACGAGTAGCGCCGTCGAGCCGACCTACGGCGAGTAGTAGTACTCTCCTTCCCGTTTTTGCTCGCGGTCGAGCTGTGACTCCGGCTTGTTGATCCGCGGACGCGAGGTGCGCTCGTCCCGCCGGAACGTGATCTCGAGGTTCGAGAGGAAGTCGTTCATCCCCTCCCGCATGGGCTGGGGCTCGCTGGCGCGACCTTCCACCGCGGGCTCGCCCTCGAAGACCATCAGGCGATCGGCCAGCAGGTCGATCGTGTAGATGTCGTGGTCGATGACCATCACGGTGGCGTCCTGCTGTTCGGCATAGCGGCGAATCGCGCTGGTGGCCTGAACCCGCTGTTCGACGTCGAGGTGAGCGGAGGGCTCATCGAGCAGGTACAGATCCGCCGAGTCGGACAGACAGGCCGCAATGGCGACCCGCTGGCGCTCCCCGCCGGAGAGATCCGAGAGGTTCTGTTCCATGATCCGCTCGAGTTGCAGCGGCTGGGCGATCTCGGTGTTCCAGTACGAGGACCCGAACTGGTCCGTGATCGAGGAGAGGAAGGCGTCGACCCGCATGTGCTGGTCGATGGTGACGTACTGCGGTTTGTACGAAATATCCAGATCGAGGTCGGCATCGCCCTCCGTGGGCTCGAGGTTCCCCGTCAGCAGTTTCGCGAACGTCGACTTCCCGATCCCGTTGGGGCCGACGATGCCGAGTACCTCGTTGCGTCGGATCTCGCCGCCCTCGATCTCGAGGGTGAACTCGCCGTCGCCGTAACTCTTGGTGAGGTCGGGGTAGTCGACCAGCACGTCGCCGTGGGTCGCGGTCCGGGGGGCGTGTTCCTCGAACTCGATGCGGTCCTGGCGGATCCGCATGTTCTCGTTGTCGAGGTAGCCCGAGAGGTACTCGTTGATCCCGTTGCGGACCGACTTCGGCGAGGTGATGACGCCGTAGGCGCCGGGCTCACCGTAAGCGACGTGGAGCGTGTCGGCGAGCAGGTCTAAGATTGCGAGGTCGTGCTCGACGACCAGCATCGATCGGTCCTCCTCCTCGGCGAGTTCGCGGATCAGCCGCGCCGCGGTGACGCGTTGCCCGATGTCGAGGTAGGGTGTCACCTCGTCGAGGAAGTAGAAGTCCGTGTCGCGGGCCAGGGTCGCCGCGAGCGCGACCCGCTGGAGCTCCCCGCCCGAGAGGTCCTCGATCGCCTGGTCCATCACGGGACCGATCTCGAGGCGCTCGACCAGTGAGTCCAGGGCGTCCCGTTCGTCGGTTCGCTCGAGCAGCTCGCGGGTGTTGCCGTCGAAGCTCTCGGGGATCTGGTCGACGTACTGGGGCTTGCGGGCGACGGTGACCTCGCCGTCGCGGACGTCGGCGATGTAGTCCTGCAGTTCCGTTCCGCGGTAGGCCTCGAGGACAT
The DNA here is from genome assembly GCF_012163165.1 of Natronococcus sp. JC468. Taxonomy (NCBI): domain Archaea; kingdom Methanobacteriati; phylum Methanobacteriota; class Halobacteria; order Halobacteriales; family Natrialbaceae; genus Natronococcus; species Natronococcus sp. JC468. The sequence goes on along the minus strand of NZ_JAAVUO010000045.1, from coordinate 21,498 downwards.
CGTCCCAGTCGACGGCCTCGTCGCGGCCGAGGTTCGGCTGGAGTTCGCCCTCGAGGATGCGGACGGCCGTGGTCTTCCCGATCCCGTTCGGCCCCAGAATACCCGTTACCTGTCCCTCCTGGGGGGCTGGCAGGCCGTACAGCGAGAAGGCGTTCTCGCCGTAGCGGTGGACGGGATCGTCCTGGAGCTCCTGGGGCAGGTTGATGATCTCGATGGCGTCGAACGGGCACTTCTCGACGCAGATCCCGCAGGATTCGCCCAGACAGATCTCCTCGGAGATGTGGATCTGGTCGGGCTGGCCCTGGTCGGCCTCCTCGCCCCGGAGCGTGATACACTCCTTGCCGGTGCGGTTCGGCGGACAGTAGTTCTTGCACTCGTAGCTACACCGGTCGGGCTGACACCGGTCCAGGTCTACGACGGCGATGCTGTCGTCGGCCATCTAGGACATCCCCCCTGCGGTGAGCAGGATTCCGAACGGGACGAACCAGAAGGCGAACGTCATGAAGGCGACGTACAGGTAGTGTTTCGTCCCGAACTCGTCGTCCCCGTAGATGCCCGTGAAGTCGTAGAGGACGATCTGGACGAGGATCGCGCCGGCGACGAGCAACAGCGCCCGCGTGTCGGTCGCGGCGGCGTTCGCCGCTTCGACGGACGAGATGTCCCCCGCCATCGCCACCGAGGCGAACGCGGCGCCGACGCCAAGCAGCGCCGAGAGCGCGGTTACGCTGACCGAGCGCACGTGCTCGCGCCGGTCGCTGATCGATTCGGTCGACATGGGTCGAACTCAGTCGCCGGTGGTGAAAAGGGGTTCGCATTGCGAACCGAACCGGACACCCGCTCGACTCGAGCGGCACCGTCGCCGCCTCACCGGTTCGGGTTCGTCCACCAGCCACGCGGAGAACTGCGACGACGAGCCCGCTCGTTCGAGCGACGATCGGTTCCGTTCGGCGGGAAGCCACCGCCGCCGGTTTCCGCCTTCGGCCCTCGTCGTCCCGTGCTTCGGCTGACCGATCGGTCAAATACCGAGAATATCCCGTATAGCGTTCGTATCGCTATTTTACTCGTCAATATAGTAATATATTTTGTTGATCTCCATCCCAGTAAGGGTCAACTTTTATACTACTGGGAGCTTTCGAATCGTAATATGACTGCGACTGACGGCGAGGACCTCGAGGATCTGCCACCGAGCGCGAAACTCGTTTTCAAGGTTCTCGAGTACGACGGTCCGCTGACCCAAAAGCAGATCGTCGAGGAGTCGATGCTCTCGGCTCGGACCGTCCGGTACGCGCTCGAGCGCCTCGAGGAGATCGGGATCGTCGACGAGGACATCTACTTCGCCGACGCCCGACAGAGTCTCTACCGTCTGGAGGAGCCCGTCGCCGCCGACGGCAGCGGCGTCGAGGAGTCGCCCAAGAACGACGCCTGCTGCGCGGAGTAAGCCGAAAAGCGGCAGGATTATCTCTCGCTGGTGACCGTTTCGGCTATGGACAAGGAGCGATTGCCGCGATGGGGGTGGTTGCTGGTGGGACTGTTCGTCATGTCCGTTCTCGCGCAGCTTCTGAACCAGCTCGTCCTGTTCCCGGCCGGCCTCCCCGAGGCGTATCAGTCGATCACCGTCATCACGCTCATGTCGCCGGTGTTGATCTACGTCGGCGTCTGGTACGACGAGGATCGCCAGCACTACTGGGAACGGTCCCGGGAACGGATCGTCGCCGACGTCGCGTTCGTCCTCGCCGGCGCGGCGCTGGGATCGTCGGTGGCGCTGGTCGCGATCGTCGAGTTCGGTCTGCCCCAGCTGGCCCAGGACCTCGCCGCGATGGCCGTCGGGTTCATGCTCTCGTGGGGGCTGTTCTGGTGGCGCAATCCCGAGGTCTACCGCAGCCTCGAGTAGCTCAGGGACCGATCGCACCGACTCCCACGCGGCCGGCGATCCCGGGCGTGCGAGGCGTTCGCCGCTTGTGTGCCGTCCGGACGCACCGCGAGGCGAGCTCGCGAGCGAGGTCGGGCTCGAGCTCGAGGGCATCGATCGCCGTCTCGAGGGAGCCGTCCTTATCGACGAACCGCCGCAGCAGGGGATCGATGACGTCGTAGGACGCCCCGAGCTCGTCGGCGTCGGTCTGGGTCGCCCAGAAGCCGGCGGTCGGCGCCTTGCTGACGATCCGGCGAGGGACGCCGAGCCGTTTCGCGAGCGCCCGTACCTCGGTCTTGTAGAGATCGCCGATCGGGTAGACGTCGGCTGCACCGTCGCCGTACTTCGTAAAGTAGCCGAGCAGGAGCTCCGAGCGGTTCGCTGTCCCGACTACGAGTCGGGACTCGCGATTGGCGGCGTAGTACGCACAGGCCATCCGCAGCCGTGCGACCACGTTTCCGAGCGCGTAATTGCGCTCGTTCGGTCGGTCGGGCGACTCGGGTTCGAACTCGGCCGCAACCGTCTCCTCGAACGCGTCGAGCAGCGGCTGGAGCTGGATCTCCCGAAACCCCATTCCGAGCCCGTCGGCGATCGTTCGGGCCTCGTTGACCTGCGTGCGGTCGCTCTTGTGACAGGGCAGTCCGAGCCCGAGCACTCGGTCGCTGCCGACCGCTTCGACGGCCAGCGCGGCGGTCACCGTCGAGTCTATCCCGCCGCTCATCGCCACGACGACGCCGTCGGCGTCGGCGCCGGAGACGGTCCGCCGGAGGTCGTCGACGATCCGATCCCGAACCGTCTCGAGGGCGTCCCGGTCAGTAATGAACGGTCCGCGACCGTTCTCGAGCTCTGAGTAGACGAACGTTTTCCGTTTAGCACTCATAGTTGGATTACTCCGTATTGATACACGGTTATCCAGACATTTGTATCGTATAAGTGTTTTGTGACTATACAACTAGTAATCCCGGTATGAGTGGGGATACCACGAACAGGTTCGAGAATAACTGGACGCACGGCCGACCGATCACGTCGAATCCGACTATTCGAGGAAACGGTTGGCGAACGGCGTCGCTCGAGGACGGTCGTCAAACAGCTTTCGACGACGGAACGATCGTGACCGAATCAGTTCGATCGCTCGCTCCGTTCGCGACCGCTCGCGCAAACATCTCCACCAAAAAGCCGCTCGCTTCGCTCGCGGTCGGAGTCTTAGGAGGGAACGACCGTAATCGGATCCTTCCGATCGATCGCTTGCTCTAAGTCGTCCGCGATCGCGCTGCCTCGCGAGACCTGGATCTCGCCGCCGCGGCTCACCGTCGCGGTAAACAGGTAGTCGCCGCCGGCCTGGACCTCGACGGTCTCGCCGTGGCTGCCGTCGACGGGGATCACGATGTGGCGCGAGGTGATCTCCGGTTCGACCAGCTCGCCTGTCTGGCCGCCCGACGGCGCAGCGCCGCCTCCGGAGCCGCCACCGCCGCTCCCGTAGTTCGGGTTCTCGTCGTGGGTCCGGACGTCGATATCGATCCCCAGGCGGTTCTCGATATCGGTGATTCGGCCCCCGCCCTTGCCGATCACGCTCGAGATGTCGTCGTCCTCGACGTAGGCGACCGCCTTGTCCTGGCTCTTGAGGTCGACGTCGACGTAGCCCCGCGCGACCGAGCGGATCTCGCGTTCGATCTCCTGTTTCGCGATGCGGTCGACGCCCGACTCGCTGCCCGGACCGCCCTCGTCGTCGGTAAGCGGAACGGTGACGACCTGGCGGTTGAACGTGTAGATCTCGTAGTCGGGTTCGCCCGTCTCGAAGTCGGTGACCTGGATGACGGGTCGAGCGAGGTCCTCCTCGGTGAGTCCAGCGGGGACCTTGACCTCCGTCCTGACGTCGTAGACGGTGTCGACCTCCCCGGCCTCGATGTAGACGACGGTGTCGACGACCTGGGGGATCATCCCGAGTTCGACCCGGCCGACGAGTCGCTGGAGCGCGTCGATCGGTCGGGTCGCGTGGACGACGCCGATCATGCCGACGCCGGCCAGTCGCATGTCCGCGAAGACCTCGAAGTCGTCGGTCTTGCGGACCTCGTCGTAGATGGTGTAGTCCGGCCGGACCATCAGCAAGGCGTCGGCGGTCTTCTCCATCTCGCCCGCGAGTTCGGTGTACTGGGTGATCTCCGGACCGACCTGCAGGTCCCGCGGTTTCTCCATCGTCTTGACCGCGTAGTCGTGATCGGAGATGAAGCGGGCGACCGCCTGCGCGAACGTCGACTTCCCGGCGCCCGGCGCCCCCGAGATGAGGACGCCCCGCTGGCGCTCGAGCAGGCGATCCTTCAGCTCGTCGGCCTTCTCGTAGTCCTCGATGTCGGTCTGGGCGATCGGGCGGACGGCGGTGATCTCGATGCCGTCCGAGAACGGGGGTCTGCCGATCGCGATCCGGTAGTCCCGGAACTGGACGATCTTCATCCCCGGCTCCGAGAGCTCGATGAAGCCGTCGTGGGACTCCTTGGCGCCGTCGACGATCTCGCGTGCATACTCGTCGATCGTCTCCTCGTCCAGAGGTTCGTCGGCGATCTCCTCGTAGCGCATCTCGCCGAGTTCGCCCCGTTTCGCCTTCGGGACGGCCCCGGCGCGCAGGTGGACGCTCATCGTCTGGTCGTCGAAGAACTCCTCGACGGTCAGCGTGCCGACCTCCCGGACCTCCGGCGAAATGTGCTCGACCTCGAGGCCCTTGGCCTGGGCGACCTCGGCCTGGACGATGTCGCTGGTGAGGAAGGTCGCCCCCAGCTCCTCGGCAAGGTCGCGGATCAGCGCGTCGATCTCGCCCTCGGAGGCGTGGCCGCGCTCGATGGCGTTGGGTCGGTCGCCGACGTACTCGAGGTCGATCCGCCCCTCGTCGGCCAGCTCCGCGAGCCGCTGGAGCTCGGAGAGGCCGTCCCAGCCGCTGTCGAGGCCGTCGTTTGCCTGCGCCTCGAGCTCCGCGACGACGGCTTCCGGCACCGAGATCGTCGCTCCCTCGAACTGCCCGTCTTCGATCGTCGCCGAGACGCGGCCGTCGATGACCACGCTCGTGTCCGGCACGACATTCATACGCTATACTGGTTCCCGAACGGCAATAAGGATGTTCAAGCACACGAAAGGGGCGCCAGTCGCTCCCACGACTGCGGTGCAGTCAACTTCCCGGAACCGAAAGGACGACCCATGTCGGTCATCGATCTGACCCGAGAACTCGCCGCGATCCCCAGCCACGAGGACGAGACCGCCGCAGGGGACTTCCTTGAGACGTGGCTGCGCCGCGAGACTGCGGCCGAAGTGACTCGAGACGAGGTCGGCAACGTCCTCGCCAGGAAGGGCGCGGGCGAGGAGACGCTCGCGCTCGTCGGTCACCACGACGTCGTCGAGCCCGCCGACTCGCAGGTCGGCCCCGGCGGCGAGTACGTTCTCGAGGAGCGCGACGGCCGACTGTACGGTCGGGGGACGGCGGACATGAAGGGTGCCGTGGCCGCGGCGGCGATCGCGTTCAGAGCGGCTGACCCGGCGGGCGAACTCGTCTTCGCGAGCTTCGTCGGCGAGGAGGTCGGCGGCGTCGGCGCGCGCCACGCCATCGACGAGGGGTTCGCGCCCGACTACGCGGTCGTCGGCGAGGGATCGACGGGGTACTCAGCGCCCGGCGTCACCGACGTCGCCGTCGCCCACAAGGGGCGGCGCGGAAGCACGATCACCGCTCGAGGCGAGCGCGCCCACGCGAGCGAGCAGGAGGCCGGCGAGAACGCGATCTACCGTGCGAGCGACGCCGTCGCCGTCGTCCGCGACCTCGAGCCGCCAGCGGTCGAGGTCGCCGGCGAGACGCTCGAGGGCAGCGTCGTCGTCACCGAGATCGAGGGCGGGACGGCGATGAACGTCGTGCCCGACCGCTGCGAGCTGACGGTCGACGAACGGACCGTTCCGGGGGAACGGGCCGCCCTCGAGCGGGTCGCCGATCTCGAGGGCGTCGCGTGGACGGTCGACCAGGACCTCCCGCCGATGGAGTGTGGCGACGAGGCCTTCGCCGAAGCGGTCCGCGAAGCTGCCGACGGCGCCCAACCCGGCGCACCGGAACTCGTGACGAAACCCCACGCGACCGACGCCGGCTGGCTCTCGCAGGCGGGAACCGACTGCGTGATCTGTGGCGCCGCCGAGCCCGGCGAGGCCCACACCGACGCCGAGAGCGTCTCGATCGACGTCCTCGAGCGCTGCGCCGACCTCTACCGACGGACCGCGGAGTCGTGGCCGCGGTGAGCGGTTACTCTCGCTCCGACTCGTCGCCGCTCTCGGTCGAGGGGGACGCGCCGTCGACGGACTCGTCGACCGTCCGCTCGGCGGCCGCGTCCTCGGTAGCGTCGTCCGTTCCGTCGTCTGAGCCGGCGTCCCGTCGGGTCACGCGCTCGCTCCCACACTCCGGACACGCCTGGTCCGTGTAGAACTGGTTGCCACACGCCTCGCAGACGTAGCCCGCCTCGTCGGCGGCTGCCTCCTTCGCCTCGTGCGTGAACTCCCCGACCTTCCGGCCGAGGTTCTCGAAGAAACCCATTGTGCGACGTTGTCGACCGACGCGGATAACTCTTCGTCGTCAATGGTCACACCGGCGAGTGCGAGAAGAGCGTTCGAGCCGCGAGTTCGGCATCAGGTGCCCGGCACGCCTACGGCCTCGAAGCCGGTCGCCCCGAGGAACGCGAGGACGTACAGCACGACCAGCACCGACAGCCAGGCGACGATCGTGATCGTGATCGCCTCGAACCAGCCGCCGGGGTACCGGGAGTTGATCACCGCGAGGTACGCGATGAACACCAGGATCGGTCCCAGCAGCGGGATCCACCCCAGGAAGAACCCGACGACCGACCAGACGATCGCACCGAGGAGGGCGGTGACGAACGCGTAGGTGTAGTTCTCGACGTCGACGACGAACTTCGCACCCAGGAAGATCCCGAGGCCGCCGATTAGCAAACTCACCACGAACACGACGAGTGATGCGACTACCATTGCGCTAGGGTACTCGCCGCTGCCGGAAAACAGTTCGTGGCTTGCAATTTCCAGATGCGTCTCGTTCGCGATGCGTTCCGGCCGAATCGCCGGCTCGAGCGCGCCCGTCGGCCGCGTGCCGGAACCACGACGTTGATGACGATTCCGCAAGTAGTGTCAGCCAATGGCAACCGACCAGGCCCGGAGCGAGCACCACGGCGAGACGTACGAGCAGTTCGAAGGGCGGATCGCTCGGATCGCGAACGTCGGCAACGCGGCCGGCGTCCTCCGCTGGGACCAGGAGGTCGTCATGCCCGAGGCGGGCACTCCCGCCCGCGCACAGCAGCTCTCGGCGCTGTCCTCGATCAGCCACGAGCTGTTGACCGCCGACGAAACCGGCGACCTGCTCGAGGAACTGGAGTCTGCGGCGCTCGACGACGGGAAACGGGCCGTCGTCCGCGAGATCCGGCGGCAGTACGACCGCGAGACCAGCGTTCCCCGGGAGCTCGTCGAGGAGATCTCCGAGACGACCGCCAACGCCCACCCGACCTGGAAACGCGCCAGGGAAGACGACGACTTCGAGGCGTTCGCACCCACCCTCGAGAAGCTGGTGGCGCTCAAACGCGAGTACGCCAACCACATCGATCCCGACGCCGACCCCTACGCCGTGCTCTTCGCCGACTACGAGCCCTACATCGACCTCGAGACCGCCGAGCGTGTCCTCGAGCGCCTGCGCGAGGAGCTCGTCCCGCTGATCGACGCGATCCAGGATGCCGACGCCGACCTCGCGACGGACACCTTCGCTGGCGAGTTCGACGACGACGATCAGGAGGCGCTGGCCCGGGACGTCCTCGACGAGCTCGGCTACGACTGGGAGCGGGGCCGTCTCGACACCGCACCCCACCCGTTCTCCTCGGGAACGCAGTTCGACGCCCGCGTCACCACCCGATTCGAGGAGGACGACCTGCTGGGCTCGCTGACCTCGACGATCCACGAGTTCGGCCACGCCAACTACACGCTCGGGCTTCCCGACGACGAGTACGGTACCCCCCTCGGCGAAGCTCGAGACCTCTCGGTTCACGAGTCCCAGTCCCGGCTCTGGGAGAACCACGTCGGTCGCTCGCGGCCGTTCTGGGAGCGGTTCCTGCCGACCGTCGCCGACCGCTTCCTCGGGCTTGAGGGCGCCACTCCAGAGGCGGCCTACGAGGCCGCCAACCAGGTGTACGACGACAACCTGATCCGGGTCGAGGCCGACGAGCTCACCTACCACCTCCACATCGTGATCCGCTTCGAGATCGAGCGCGCCCTGATCGCGGGCGACCTCGAGGTGAGCGAGGTGCCGAAAGTCTGGAACGACAAGTACGAGGAGTACCTCGGCGTCCGCCCCGAGACCGACGCGGAGGGCTGTCTGCAGGACATCCACTGGTCCCACGGCTCCTTCGGCTACTTCCCGACGTACTCGCTGGGCTCGGTCCTCGCGGCGCAGCTCTACGCGGCCGCGGAAGACGAGTTGGGCGAACTCGACGGCGATGTTCGAGCGGGGGAGTTCGACGACCTCAACGGCTGGCTCCGCGAGAACGTCCACCGCCACGGCAAACACTACACGACGCCCGAGCTGATCGAGCGAGCGACCGGGGCGGAGTTCGCCGCCGACTCCTTCCTCGAGTACGCGACCTCGAAGTACGGCGAGCTGTACGACCTCGAGGCGTACTGAGTCCGCGGCGTCGAGCGCGCTTGCAGAAACGCTTAGGGGCGAGCGTCCGACCCTCACCACGATGACCGACCAACTCGAGCAGCAGACGGCGATCGTCACCGGGGCGAGCGCCGGGATCGGCGCGGCGACCTGTCGAGAGTTCGCGGACGCGGGCGCGAACGTCGTCCTCGCGGCCCGCAGCGAGGGCGACCTCGAGCAGCTGGCGGACGACCTCGAGACCGACCACGGCGTCGAGACGCTCGTCGTCCCGACGAACGTCCGCGAGGAAGGCGACGTCGACGCGCTGATCGACGAGACGGTCGATCGCTTCGGCGGGATCGACGTGCTGGTGAACAACGCGGGACTCTCCCGGGGCAGCGAGGTCGCCGAGATGAGCACCGAGGAGTACGAGACGATGCAGGAGACCAACGTCGACGGGGTGTTCTACGCGACCCGCGCGGCGCTTCCCCACGTCCGCGAGCGGGAGGGGAACCTGATCTTCCTGGGGAGCTTCGCCGGGTACTATCCGCGCCCGTTCAACCCGATCTACGCCGCCACGAAGTGGTGGGTGCGAGGGTTCGCCAAGAGCGTCGCGGCCCAGGCCGGCGACGACGACGTCGGCGTCAGCGTGATCAACCCGGCGGAGGTCCGCTCGGAGTTCGAGACCGCCAGCGGCGAGACGTTCGCCGAGGCCTACGACGAGGACGAGGCCAGCGCGCCCGAGGAGGTCGCCGAGGCGATCCGCTTCGTCGCGAGCCAGGACCACTCGAGCGTGAGCGAGCTCGATATCAACCGGCGGGACAAGTTCGCCGACACCTTCTGAGGGGGGCGGCCCCCGAACGGGACCCGAAGGGATAAAAGAGGCTGGGAGTGCCGGCTCTACCCTTACCCCCGACGGGACCAACGTTCGTGTATGCGAATTTCGATTCCCGGTCTCGACGGCGTCTACTTCGACACCGACGCCGAGTCGTCGGCGCTGGCCCTCGCCTTTACCGCGGCGGGTCGCCGCGCCCCGAAACCCCACGGGTACGCCGTGCAGCTGCTGCCCCACCTGTGGTCGTTCGACGTCGACCTGCGCGAAGTCCCTAACGGACACCCGGTCCAGTACCTCCACCCGGAGGGTGCCCGGAGCCTCGGCGAGCTCTCCGGCGAGGGGGGCGTCCGGCGGGCGGGCACCGAACTCGAGCGAGTGTTGCGGTTCGTCTGGGCGGTCAACCAGCAGGTCGAGTCCGCGACCGGAACGCTGATCGGCCACGAGCGGGAGGCCCACGACGGCGTCACCATCGAGATCGACGACGGGAGCGTCGGCATCGACGGCGACGAGCTCGAGACCGACGAGTTCGACATCGACGACGGCGGCGAGACGACGATCGACATCGAGGACGATCCGACCGAACAGCCCGGCGACTCGGCGGATCCGGACCACGAGTTCGGCGACGACTCCGATCGCGACCTCGACGAGTACTGACGGGGTCCGCCGTCGGGGCGGCCGTTTTTGTCCCTGCCACTCCTACGGCCGGTATGCGAATCGTTACGACGCTTCCCTCGGCGACCGAACTCGTCGCCGCGCTCGGCCTCGAGCCCGTCGGCGTCTCCCACGAGTGCGATTATCCGCCGAGCGCCGCGTCGCTGCCGTCGATCACCCGCTCCCGAATCGATACCGATGCCTCGAGCGAGGAGATCGACCGCCAGGTCCTCGAGGTCGGCGAGACCGACGACGGCGTCTACGAGGTCGACGTGGACCTGCTCGCGGAGCTCGAGCCCGACCTGATCGTCACCCAGGGGATGTGCGACGTCTGCGCGGTCGACGAGGCTGTGATCGCCGACGCGGTCGCGCGGATCGAGTCCGATCCCGACGTGCTCACCGTCGACCCCCACACCGTCGCGGACGTGCTGGACGACCTCGAGCGAGTCGGCCGTGCAACGGGCCGCGAGGAGCGAGCCCGCGAGGTGCGGGCGGAGCTCGAGGAGCGAATCGACGCCGTGCGGGAGCGAACCGCGGGTATCGCGGGCGAGGAGCGACCGCGGGTCGCCGTCTTCGACTGGACCGACCCCGCCATGATCGCGGGCCACTGGACGGCCGAACTCGTCGACTGGGCCGGCGGCGAGTACGGGCTGGCCGACGTCGGCCAGCGCTCGACACCCCGCGAGTGGGAGGAAATCCTCGAGTACAATCCCGAACTCGTGGTCGTCGCCCCCTGCGGGTTCGGCCTCGAGCAGACGGCGACGAACCGAACGGATCTCATCGACCGCGAGGGTTGGGACGAACTCGCGGCGGTCCGCGAGGACCGGGTGTGGGCGATGGACGGCCACCACTACCTCAACCGCCCCGGCCCGCGGCTCGTCGACACCCTCGAGGCGCTGGCACCGATCGTCCACCCGGAGCGATTCGACGGGCCGCCCGAGTCGGTCGCCGTTCCGTTCGAGGACCTCGAGGAGTTCGCGTCGAACGCGTCCGGACCGACCGAGACCCGGGCCGATCAGGCGCCCTGATCATGCTCGTCCTTCCGAACGCGGTTCGAGCGGAGATCGTCGAGCAGGCTCGAGGCGGGCGTCCGCTCGAGAGCTGTGGCGTTCTCGGGGGCAAGTACGACCCGACCGGTCGAAGCGAGGTTCGCTCGCAGTACCCCGTCGAGAACGTCGCCGAGCATCCCCGCACTCGATACCGGATCGACCCCGAGGAACAGCTCGCGATCTTCGACCGCCTCGAGGATCGCGGCGAGGAGATCGTCGGTTTCTACCACTCCCACCCGCGGGGCCCGCCCCGCCCGAGCGAGACCGACGCGGCCGACGCGACCTGGCCCGACCGCTCGTACGTCATCGTCTCGCTCGAGCCCTTCGAGGTCGGCTCCTGGCGCTGGCGCGAGGACGACGGCTTCGAGCGCGAGGACGTCGCCGTCGAGTGAGCGTCTTCAGCGACACCGAACGGTTTCCGACCTCGGGTCCAGTTCCAGACGACCCCCGATCGGCAGCGGTGCGATCGGGGTCGTGTGTCCCCAGTCGAGACCCAGCAGGACGGGCGCCTCGGGATTGTACCGTCGAACCTGCTCGACGATCTCGTCGTAGAGTCGGTCGCGGTAGCGCTCCCGTTGCTCGCGGGGCGGTTCCGCCAGGAAGCTCCGGGTCGGCGGACGCCCGACCACGACGCCGTCGAACCGCTCGAGGAGGCCGCGCTCGCCGAAACACAGCAGCGTCCCGCCCACGGTCTCGGGCTCGGGGATCGATTCGGCGGTCTCGAGACAGAGGATCGCTCCCTCGAGATTGGCAGGTGACGGCACGAAGCGGTCGGTCGCCAGGAACCACTCGACGATCGCGCGACAGCCGCCCCACGTTCGACCCTCGACGGGCTCGCTCCCGCCAGCCCACCGTCGGCCCGGGTTCGGCTCGTACGCTGGCGACGAGTCCATCTCGGAGGGATCGGTCCACCACGTCGAGGGCTCGTCGGTCCACTCCGGGGACGGCTCGAGCCGACCGAGGTCGTCCTCGAAGAACGCGCGCCGACAGTATCGCTCGGTGTAGGCGGGCAGCTCGCCCGGGACGGCGAGTTCGTTCATCAGCTGGGCGCCGTTGTACGAGACGACGCCCGCGTTCCACAGCAACAGCTGGAGGGCGGTGTTGTCGCTCATCCCGTAGAACCGGGTCGGGTTGGCCCGGAGGACGTCCGGATCGAGGTGTTTCAGGATCCGCAGCTGATCGCTGCCGCCGATGGTCGCGACGATCCCGTCGATCTCGGGGTCGCGGAAGGCGGCGTGGACGTCCGCGGCCCTGGCGCGGGGGTTGTCGGCGAGGAACGCGTTCCCCTGTCGAGCCGTCGGGTAGATCACCGGCTCGAGGTCGAACCGTTCCCGCAGTCGCTCGAGACCCAGCTCGAAGACGTGGGGCGCCTCCCGTGCCCCGCCGCTCGAGGGCGCGAGGACGGCGACGCGATCGCCCCGTTCCAGCGGCGGCGGCGTGACGAACTCGGGCATACCTCGGAATCCACCCGAAATGACGTATTTCTGTCGCGGTCGATCGGTGGGTGTGGCTCCGCGAGGACGTTACTCTCCGTCGGCGTTCGCCTCGAGGTCGGCGGCCGCCTGTCGTTTCTTCGCGGCCTCCTCGCGGAACTCCGTGATCCGGTCCTGGAGCTCGCTGCCGACGAGATACGCGAAGTCGTCGGGCATCAGCCCGCGCTGGACGTCGATCGTCACCATCGCGTCGCAGCCCTCGACGATCTCGGGGGCCCACTTCCCCCGGGCGAGCTTCGACTCGTCAGTGACGACCGCCTCCCTGTCCTCGACGTCGATGAAGGCGGTGACGGTGTTCCAGATTCCCGGATCGCTGGTCGTCGCCTCGTCGAACAGTCCCTCGAGCCGGCTCTCTTTGATCGGCTCGTCCCGCAGTTCGACGACCAGGTCCTCGAGCGCGTCGGCGATCGCCTCGTCTTCGGCGGCTCGCTCGCGAAGCTCTTCGGGCCCGGGGTCGTCGCGTCCGGATCGGCTCATCGATCTCCCTCCGTCGCGATCGGTCCGTCGGTCATGGACGTGCCTACCCGCCTCGAGACCGTAAACGTACGCTTCCGGGTCGGGAGACCGATCCTGTCGGTCCGCGGGTCTCAGTCCCGATCTCGCAGGACGTCGGGCACCCACTTCCGGTTCGGGTCGTCGGTTCGGTCCATCCAGTCGACCAGTCGCTCCCGCATCGCTCCGCGGACGTCGGCGTAGTCGGGGTGGTCGATCAGGTTCTGTAGCTCCGCGGGATCGGCTGCGAGGTCGTACAGCTCGTCGATATCCGGGCCGTTGTAGACGTACTTGTACCGCGCCGTGCGGACCATCCGCTGGGTGTAGAGCCCGAACTCCTCGCCGTGGTACTGCGCGAAGACGGAGTCGGGACGTTCCTCGGGTGCCTTGCCCTCGAGCAGGGGGACGAGGCTCCGCGCGTCGAAGGACTCGGGCACCTCGAGGTCGCCCATCTCGAGGAAGGTCGCGGCCAGGTCGTGGAGGTGGACGGGTGCCTCACAGACCGAACCGGGCTCGACGACCCCCGGCCAGCGAACCTGCAGCGGGATCCGGTAGGTGTCGTCGTACATCAGCGGCCCCTTGTTGAACTGGCGGTGGCCGCCGACGAAGTCGCCGTGGTCCGAGGCGTGGACGACCGCGGTCTCCTCCCCGAGGCCGCGCTCCTCGAGGGTCTCGAGGATTCGCTCGAGCTGGTCGTCGATCATCGTCACGAACCCGCGGTACTTCGCGATGGCCTCGGCCCAAGTCTCCCAGTCGAAGTCGGCGACCCCCCGGTAGTGCAGGAAGTTCTCGTGGACCCGCGGTTTCCCGTCGTAGGTCTCGGCGTAGCTGTCGGGCCGTTCGATCTCCGCGGGGTCGTACATCGAGGCGTAGGGCTCGGGGACGACGTAGGGGTGGTGCGGGCCGTAGAAGTCGGCACGGTGGAAGAACGGCCCCTCGCCGTCGCCTTCCGCGTGGGACTCGATCGCGTCGATCGTCCGCTCGGCAAGGAAGTACGCCCGCGTGTCCTCGACGTCGACGGGCGTTTTCGCGGCGACGAAGGTCCCCTCCTCGCTTCCGCCGCGGGTGTAGATCTCGTCCTCGAGGTCGGTCTCCTCGATCGGCGTCCCGCGCTCGCGGCGGTACTCGCGGAACGCCTCGTCGATGTCGTCGTGGTGTTTGTCGCTCCCGCCCAGATAGGCGAAGCCGAAGTCCTCGGGGGTCTGGTCGTCGCCGACGTGCCACTTGCCCGTGTAGGTCAACTCGTAGCCCGCCTCGGCGAGCAACCCGGAGAACGTCGGCAGCTCGGTCGGGAGGTTCCTCTGGATCGCGTCGGCCTCGTGGCTGTTGTTCAGCATGCCGTGGCCGTGGGGGAAGCGTCCGGTCAGCAGCGACGCGCGAGCGCTCGTACAGATACTGATCGGCGTGAACGCCCGCTCGAACCGCATTCCCTCCCTCGAGAGCCGATCCATCGTCGCCGTCTCGACGGACGGGCCGTCGGGCGCGGAGTAGTCGTATCGCTCCTGGTCGGTGAGGACGAACAACACGTTCGGACGACCGTCGGCGTTTGCCATCGGCCGTCGTACGGCGGGGCCGCAGTTAACTCTTGGAGGCGACACCCCGGAGACGGCGAGCGACAGGGCAGCCAGTAAGTTACAGTGGTTCGAGGAGAACGCCCACGACTTCCGTCGTGAGAGGATGTCAGGTTAGTGACTTCGCATTTGAGGCACCTCCGGAGCCGCCCGAGAGCCGCACGTAATCTCGAAAGGACTCCCGGTGACAGGCGTCGGCCCGACGTTCGGTTCCCCGGTGCGGATCACATAATTCAAGAGATCGTACTCGAAACTCCGCCTGTGCCAATCGCGTACTGCGAGGAGTGCGACTGGAGCCGTCGTGTCGAGGACGACGCCGACGGCGAGCTCAACGAGGCGATGATCCGCCACTACGTCGAGACAGGTCACTCGGTCGAGCAACGCGAGCTCCGGGAGTCGGATCGCGAACTCGAGTCGTAGCGGCCGCGGTCGTTCCCTTCCACTCAGCCGTCGGCCCGGGGCTCGACGTTGCCCGGGAGCCGGAACAGGTTCTCCGGATCGTACTCGGTCTTGAGTGCGACCATCCGACCGTAGTTGTCGCCGTAGCGCAGCCTCGCGGGCTCGGCCTCCAGTCCGGGGAAGTTACCGTACCGCCCCGAGGCGACCGACAGCGTCTCCGTCTTCGCGATGACTGCGCGGGCCCACTCGAGGTTCGGGTCGTCGGCGTCGGGATTCTCCCAGTTCGCCTCGACGGTGAGCATGTGGGGTTTGTCGCGGTGCCAGAACGCCGTCGCGTCGCGGGGAACGTCGGCGACCGTCCCGTCGAGGTGCCAGAGGTCGATCGTCGACAGCGCCGACGGCGCGGACTCGGTGTACTCGAGCATGAGGTCGACGACCTCGTCGGCGTACTCCTCGAGGTAGATCGCCTTCCAGTAGTAGCGCAGCCCGTCGGGGTAGTCCTCGTCGAGCATCGACTGCAGGTCGACGTACGCCATCTCCCCGCTGAGGTCGACCAGCGGTTCCGCACTCTCGAGTAGCGACCCGAAGATCTCGTCGGCGTCCGCGGGGTCGCCGCGGAAGGAGCCGAGCATCGCGATCGCGGGCTCGCCCCACGCCGCCTCGGGGAACTCCTCGAGGTCGGGAACGTGGGCGGTAAAGACGAGCACGCCCGCGTTTCGCGGCGCGTCGGCGATCCACTCCCGGTAGCGGGCCATCACCGCGGGCGCATCGTCGGTGCGGAACCAGGGGAAGAAGGCGTACACCTCGGGGCCGACCTCGTGGAGTTCGTACTCGAAGGAGGTGACGATCCCGAGGGCACCCCCGCCGCCCCGCAGCCCCCAGAACAGGTTCGGGTTCCGTTCGTCGCTCGCCGTCCGAACCCGTCCGTCGGCGGTGACGACGTCGACGCTCACCAGGTTATCCAGCGCCAGTCCGTACTCGCGGCTGAGGTGGCCGTACCCCCCGTTGAGCGTCAGCCCCGCGATTCCGGTCTGGGAGACCGCGCCGAGCGCCGTCGCGAGGCCGAACAGCTGCGTCTCGCGGTCGACGTCGCCCAGCGTCGCCCCGCCCTCGGCCCGCACCGTCCCCGCCTCGCGGTCGACTCGTACGGCGGTCATCTCCGAGAGGTCGACGACAAGCCCGCCGTCGCTGACAGCCGTCCCGGCGACGTTGTGCCCGCCGCCCCGGACGGCGACCTCGAGGCCCTGCTGGCGAGCGAAGTTCACCGCCGCGACGACGTCCGCCACGCCGGAACAGCGCGCGACGATCGCCGGGTAGCGATCGATCATCCCGTTCCAGATCTCGCGCGCGTCGTCGTAGGCCGGATCGGACGGTCGAACCAGCTCGCCCGCGAACTCGGTCGCGAGCGACGTGACGGCCTCGCTCGAGAGGGTCGCGAACGCCTCCTCTCCAGGTGTCTTGTCAACAGTGCCCATGTTCGAACGCACGCGTCCGGTGTAGATAACGTCGTAGTCACGGGAGCGGAACGATCAACCGAATGGGGACGTCGACTGTCGGTCGTGGTCCGCCGGGCCGTCACCCCTCCGTCGGAGAGGCCGAGGACGGGACGGTCGTCGGCGCCTCGCTATCGGGACCGCGGTCCTCGGCGACGACGTACTGCACCTCGATGGCCGGACCGTCGGCGGTCGTTCCGATCGCTTCGGAGAGTCGGTCGGCCAACCCCGGGACCGGTCCCGGGTCCGAAGCGACGATCGTGACGGTGATCCGATCGACCGACTGAATCGGGTAGTTCCCGTCGAGTTCGACCGCGACGTCCCCGGTCTCGAGCCCCTCGTACTGGGGTTGCTCGAGCACCGTCTCGACGTCGTCCTCGGCCGACGACTCGAGCTGGGTCGTCTGGAAGTCCAGCAGCGTGATACCCGCCAGCGGCGCGGCCAGCACCAGCAGCGCCGCCCCGAAGACGGCCGCGTACCTGTAGGTCGGCCCGCGGGTCGGCGAGACCTCGAACAGCCCCTGCGGCCGGTAGCCGGCGACCCACAGCGTGGCCAGCGCGGCGAGGTTGATCGACAGCAGGTTGACGGCGACGAGCACGCCCGCACCCAGGGCCGCGCCGTACATCCCCCAGGCGGCCGTGATGCCGACCGCGGCGGCGGGCGGGATGAGCGCGGCGGCGATCATTACGCCGACGATGGCCTCCGAAAAGCCGCGCGTGAGACTCAGGATGCCCGCCACGCCGGCGCCCAGCGCCACGGCGATCGAGAACAGGTTCGGCGAGACCCGCTCCTCGAGTTCGGTGGCGACGACGATGTCGACCCCTGCGGGCTCGAGGCCGGCCAGCCGCGCGAGGGTCGCGAGACCGATCGACGCGGCGACGACCAGTCCGACACCGACGGCCTGGTACCGGAACCCGGTCGACTTGAGGGCGTCGTCACCGGTGACGATCCCGATACTGGCAGCGAGTGCGGGGCCGAGCAGCGGTGCGATTACCATCGAGCCGACGACGACCGCCGGGGAGTCCGCGAGCAGTCCGGATGTGGCGACGACGGCGCTGATGAGCAGCATGACCGCGTAGATCGAAAACTGCGGCGTGAACTCCTCGGCTTTGGTCCGGAGCACCTGCCTCGAGGTGCGTGCCCCTCGCCGTCCGCCCCGACTGTATTGATCCCGGAGCGTCGTGAACTCCTCGGAGATGACCGTCTCGGCGTCGATCACGACGACCCGTGCGTCGTCGCTCACGCCCGCCCGCCGCAGGCGATCGAGCACCGGTTCGACCGCCCGCGTCGGCAACGGGAATCGAACGACGGCCGTGTACCCCCTGCCGCTGGTCTCGTCACTGACGACGTACTCGATCTCCTCGTCCTCGAGGATGTTGAGGACGGCTCGGCGTCGTCCCTCCGGCACCGTGATCTCGAGATAGCGCATGGGGTCACGACGACGGGCCGACGAATAGTACTGAAGGGGAAGTCGCCGCGGAGACGGCTTCAGTGGTCGCTGCCGACGATCCCGCAGGCGATCGACTCGGGCTCGAGCAGCTCCTCGCCGTCGACGGCGTCGGGATCCAGCAACAGGATCGTGTCGTCGGGCATCGACTCCTCGACCCGGATCTCGCGGCCGAGGTCGTTCTCGAGGTCCTCGACGCTCTCGAGGTCGGCCTCGCGCTCGGAGAGGAGTTCGGCGTTCGCTCTCGAGAGGACGAACGCGAGCGAGCCGGGTTCGGAGGCATCGGTCTCGGCGGCCTCGAGCAGCTCCGAGAGGGAATCGGAAGTGAGCTCCTGGAACGATCGGATCGTCACGCGATCGGTGTCGGAGCCGGCGGCGTCCTCGGACTGGGTTCGGACGCGCGAGGCTAGCTCCTCGAAGTCGGTGCTCTCGTCCATAGTCGAACGCCACCGTCGACGTCCTTCACGCTGGTCCCGGCCAGTTCCGGCTCGTATCGATCGACCTGTGTCCCGATCAACACGGAAGGGCGAACGCTCAGTACAGGGGAACTGCGTATCACCAGAGATCGACCTCCCCTCGTTGCGGTGGCGTGCGCTGTCGACTGACCGAACGTCAGTGAGGGCGGTCGACGATACTGCGCGAGGGATGAACGAACGATCGCAGAGAGTGAGTGAATCGGCTGGGGAGGGCGTGGCAATCCCCCGTGTTCGTGCGAGCAGGACTGCTATCTGTCACACTGGAGCGTATGGGAATCTACGCTAATCGCTATCTGTGCTCCTAGCAACAGGGATTTTCCACGTCCTCCCCAGCCGATTCACTCACTCCCTTCAGTCGCTCGTTCATCCCTCGCACGACGGTAATTGACCGCCCTCGCTAGCGCTCGGACGGTCAATAGTGCGCGCCACCGCGTGTGAGTGACGCGGGCCGAAGAACCCGACTGGTCGGTGACCGCTACTGGTACTCCGGCAACCGGTCCGAGCGGTCCGAGCCGTCGACGAACGGCAGGTCGGTCCGCGCGGCCGGGACCTCCTCGCCGTCGATCCGAATCGTCACCGTCTCGGTCTCGAGCCCGTACTCGACGACCGCGAGCGCGATCGGCTCCTCGAGCAGCGGGCTCGTATCGGCTCTGGTGACCTCGCCGACCGACGAGTCGCCGTCGAAGACCGCGGCGCCGGCGTCGGGGACGGCCTCGCCCTCGAGGGTCAGCCCGACGAGTCGCTTGCTGGGTTGGCCGCGGTTCTCGACCCGGGAGACGACCTCCTGGCCGACGTAACAGCCCTTCTCGAAGTCTAAGGCGTTTCGCAGGCCGAGAACGTTCGGAATCTGTCCCTCGAGTTCGGTCTCGAACAGGGGGGATCCGGCCTCGAGCGTGAGCGTGTCCCACGTTCGGTAGCCGAAGGGGGCGGCGTTGAGCCCCTGGTTCAACAGGACGTCGTAGACGTCCTCGGCGGCGTCGGCCGCGCAGATGACCTCGTAGCTCTCCTCGCCGGTGAGCGCGTCGGTCCGGACGACGGTGACGCCGTCGTCGCCCATCGATCCGCGGACGAACGAGTACCGTTCGTCGGGGGAGGCGGCGCCGTTGAGCACGCTGGCGATTTTCTCGGTCGCGTGGGGACCGTGGACGCCGAAGATAGCGTAGTCGTCGGTCGCGACCCGGATCTCGACGTCCTGGATAAAGACCTTCTCGGACCACTCCGCGGCGAGGTCGTCGGCGTGGGCCGGCGGGGTAAAGAGGAGCAGCCGCTCGCCGGCGTTGTAAACGTAGAGTTCGATCTCGATGCGGCCCTGGGGGCCGAGAACGAGCGCGTAACAGCCCCGGCCGTCCTCGCTCGGAACGCGGTTCGAGACGACGTTGTCGACGTACTCGAGGCGGTCCTCGCCCTCGACGACGACGACGCCGTAGGCGGCCTCGAGCAGCCCGACGCCGTTTCTGACCGCGCGGTGGGTCCGCTCGGGCCGCCCGTAGTGTTCGACGACCGTTCGGCCGGCGCGATCGCCGAACGCGGCTCCGAGATCCGCGTGAATGGACTCGATGACGCTCATGAACACCGAAAGGGGACCGACACCCTCAGGCGTTTCGATTCAAAAGGGCAGCCAATCGCGGAGCCAGTCGCCGATCGACTGCTCGTCCTCGTCGTCGGTCGGCACCTCCGGAACGACGCGGTCGGCGGGTTTGATAACCGTCTCGCTGGCGCCGGGCTCGACGACGATCAAGTCGTCCTCCTTGAGGGCCTCGAGCGCCCGCTCGAGTTCGTCGATGTCGACTTCGGCCGCCGCGCGGAGCGCGAAGATCGTCATGCCGTCGTCGGCGCGGTCGACGAGTGCGTCGAGTACCGCTACCTCGGTTTCCGCCCGGTTCCGGTACTCCCGCTTTGCTCTCATCCGTGCATCTATTCGTCGACCCGGGATTTGACGTTTGTCGTTCGCTCGAGACGCTCGCGCTGGCGCCGTCGAGCGTGGCGGTGGGGACGGACGGTGCCTGCCGGGACGGGAAGGGACGCGAGTGCGCCGTCGGGAACGCCGAGTGGCGCTCGAGGCGGTCGTCCGAACGACTCCCGAGCGATGCCCGTCCTGCGGCTCAACCGTCGCGATAGCGGCCAGGCAACACGTTTTTGATGCCGTGCTGGGAAGGGTGGGAGCATGGGTCTGCGATGTTCGCTGCTCGGTCACGACTACGGAGACGTCGACGTCGAACGCGAGCGCGAGGAACGGGGGAGCGAGGTCGTCCTCACCGTCCGGGAGTACGAGGAGTGTACGCACTGCGGCGACCGACACGTCGTCAGCGAGAACACCGAAGTCCGGAGCATCTCGACGTCGGCCGGCGTCGGTCCGCGATCGGCGGAGCCGCCCGCGGCGAACCCCGGGTCGACCGACGCCGGCGCGTTCGCCGCGGAGACGGACGAGACGGGCGAAACGGATGCGGCGTTTATCGACGCCGCGGAGGTCGGGTCCGACCCGTCGTCAGCCCGCTCGAGCGGTCCCGGTCCCGACGCGCGGTCGGAAGCCACCGGAACCGAGTCCGTCGACACCGACGCCGAAACCGAGCCGTACGATCGCGGGATAGCGCCGCGCGGGGCCGACGCCGAACCGCGTCGAGCCGCCGATACTCCGGCGGAAACGTCGAACGGCCGCACCGGCGTCGGCGCCGGCATCGAGCTCCCGACCGACGAGAACGGCGACCCCGTCACCGACGACGGCGAGATCCTCGAGGACGACGGGACGACGACCGAGGACCGCGAGTACGGCGAGTGGCCCGACTCCAACGACGTCGGCCCGCCGATCGAGACCGAGGCCGACTCCGGGACCGACGCCGACGACTGGCCCGACAGGGAGTCCGAACCGCTCGAGGACGACGCGATCCTGCTCGACACCGGGACGAGCGAGGCGCCCTCGAGCGAGCTCGAGTCAGCGCCGTCGTCCGGAGCGAAGGGCGGCGGGGCGCCGGCCCCGGGGGGGGCGGGGGCGGGGGGCGGCGGGGGGGGGGGCGCCGCCCCCCGGGGCGGGGGG
>NZ_JAAVUO010000044.1:0-25656 GCF_012163165.1 Natronococcus sp. JC468 | reverse complement strand
TACCAGTACGTCGAAGGGATGAACGAACAGTGGGGCAAGCGCCTCGGTCTCTCGAGTGACGAAGCCGAACTAATCGACGACCTCCAGAAGGGGAATCTCGCGGATGGGTTCTCCGAAGTCCTGTTACGGGTCGACGACGAGGGGTGTTACCCCGGGCGCGTCCGGATGGACCACGACCAGAACCCTCGAGAGGCGGTTGCGTTGATGTACGACCCGAGTAAGCACGGTGAGGACTACCAGGAGTACCTTCGTCAGTACGACGAGACCTGCCAGTGGAGGTGGTCCTAGTGGGCCTCGGACACCGCGTTGCCTGTGCCACGAAACAGAAACTCGGCATCGACGACGGCTACGATGCCCTCGAGGTTACGCCGAAGCTCGGCGAGCGCCTCTACAGCGAACTGCCGGAGCGAAAGTCGATCTCCGTCCAGCCGAGCAAGGATGGCGGCGGGCCGAAGGACGCGATCGACCTGCTGACGGCCGTCCACAACCCGAGCGCCGGTCCCCACTCGTTCGAACTCCAGTACGTGAACGGACTCGTCGGCTTCCAGTGGGTGATGGCGACGAAGGCGGCCCAGAACCAGATGCAACGCCAGCTCGACCGGTTCTATCCGGACGCCCATATCGACGTCTCTGAGCACGATCAGCCCACCCTACTCCCGCTCGAGGAAGGGCGGTATGTCGCCGGGGCCTATCTCCGTCTCCGAAAGCGCGAGGACGGCCGCCACCTCTACCCGATTCGGCACATGGATATCGAGGGCTTCGAGAACGATCCTTACGGGTCGATTGCGGCAGAGATGGTCGGCGAGCGCGAGACCGATATTAATACCGATCTGGCAGTCCAGACCATTTTCGAATCCGTCTCGAATGACTGGTGGAAGGGCGGCCTCCTCTCACCGTCGATCGACGATATCGCGGACGAACTCAAGAATCCTCGACGGGACGAAGGGTTCAAACACGCACTAAAGAAGGAGCTATTTCCCAACAAGTTCGATGTCGTTGGCGAGGATCGCGACCCATCGAACAAGGACAAACAGGCCGCGAACACGGTCCGGGAGCAGCGTGGCGAGAAGGGCTTCCGGCTAAACCTCCGCATCGTCGGCGTCTCGGACGACCCGCAGATGGCGATCCAGCGCGTCGCAGAGACGGCCCAACAGTTCGACGCCTACTATGAAAGTAAGACCGAGCAGGGCTTCGAGGTCGTCCCGCTGTACGACAAGAATCTGATTCGGGAACTCGAGCGCGCCTACGGTCGCACCCGTGCGGATCGGAAACTCGTGATGGGCGTCCGTGGTGCTGCCGGGCTGATGCACATCCCGAATAACGATATCAATACCCAGGATGTCAAGTGGTCGCTGACGTCGCACGCCGGGGACGTCCCGGCAAACGCACCCCGATTTACCGACTATCATGAACCTGACGACGTCTCGTGGGAGAAGGACGTTCGCTCATTCGAACTCGACGGAGATGGCGACCAGTGGCGGTACGATATTCCGTCGACATGGGTCGACCCGGAGGAATACGGCGACTGGACACCGGGGGAGGAACAGGACCGAGAGCAACAGGAGACGGATGCGGATAGCGAGATGGTGAAAGCATGAGTGTGTTCGGAGACGACGAATCGGACGACTTCGAGAAGTTTGGTGCGCGAATCGAAGGCGAAGACGATCCTACGGAGCCGGTCTTAGTGAATGACAAAGAGTGGGCGATCGAGCGCTACGACCCCGTCGAAGAGGAAGTCGAGACGTACGCGGGTGCGTGGCCGCGGGCGATGATCGAGAACGCCCAGGCCGTTCCTGAGCAACCGCTATGGCTCGGCGTCTCGGAGAACTCCGGGCGCGAGGTGCCGATCGAGTTCGACCGCCTGTTCCGGCACGTCTTCTACGGTGGCTCTACTGGGACAGGGAAGACGACAAAGATGTACAACGACGCGGTGGCCCTGATGTACGCCGGCCACGGCGTCACAGTCATCGATCCGAAGGGTGACGATATCTACAACCTACTCCGGAAGGTCCCGAAGCACCGCTGGGATGATGTTATCTACCTCGCCCCTGGTGACGACTTCCTCGATAAGACGGTCGGGTTCAACCTCTTCGAGACCTACCACGACCACGGCGAGGACGGATTCGATCGTGAGGTCGAGGGGATCGTCGACGACTTCAAGCAACTCCTGAAGGCTGGCGAGTTCTGGGGCAACCGGATGGATCGTGTCATGAAGACGATGGTCCGGACGATGGTTCGCGACGGCTACGAGTTTACGCCGATTGAACTCTATTACGCCCTACTCGAGGAAGAGAATCGAACGGAGTTCGCAGATATGGTGATGGACACCGACGATGACGACATGATGTTCCTCGAGCCCTATGCGAGACAGATCGCGGACGAGCTCTCGAACCAGGATCTCGATGCACTCGTCGGGCGACTCAAAGATTGGGTGGAGAATCCGATCACTCGCCAGATCATCGCCCAGCGGGACGCGAACGTCTCGATTGCCGAGGCTGTGAACGAGGGGAAGATCATTATCTGTAACAACGACCTCACGCCAGAGGCGAAACAGATGGTCTCGACGGCAGTTATGCGTCGCATCTGGACGTGTGTGAACGACCGCGTCAACCCGTCTGAGCGAAAGATCCGCCAGCTCGCAGGCGCCGATACAGTCGGTGGCGAATACAACCCGTATTTCTTGATGATCGACGAGTGCGACGACGTCCTCTCCGAAGCGTCTAAAACGGAGAAGATGCTCTCGAAGGCACGCTCGAAGAAATTGGGGCTACTCCTGGCGACCCAGAACCTCCGCCAGATCGACGACGAAGATGCGCGGGAGGCGATCCTCTCGAACTGTAACACGCTGGTTTCGTTGAACCCCGTCCACCCAGATGAGGCGGCGATCCTCGCCAAACGATTCGGGGGTGCGGACCCGGAGGATATGACGCAGATCCCGGACTACCACGCCCAGACGAAACTCCACCACGAGGACGACTCGTTCATGGCGAAACTGACGCCGCCGTACCCCCCACTCCACTCGATCGAAGAGGCGTACGAGTTGATCCAGCAGTCTATCGAAGAGTACGGTATCGAGCGCCAGTCGGGACGTGCAATCCTCGACGGACTCTTTTTCGCAGATACCAACCAGTCGCGAGCGGCAGATGTGGCGGGTCTCGAGAACACGGAAGCCGATGTCGACGAGCCGATGAGCGTCGATGACATCGAAACCTCGCGGACGGCACTCAAAGCGATCTACGACGAGACGATCCGCGCCGATGGCGACTGTATCGATGTCCAGACGGCCGAGCAAGTGGTGACGGACGCCACTGGCCTCGAGTACTCGCAGGCATCGAATACTATCGAGCGTCTCCACTCCGTCGGCGCGATCAACCAGGAGAGTACCAGCGACGGAATCCTGGTGTCGGTTACGCCGGAGGGCCGTGGCGAGATCGGTCTCGAGACGGGCTCCGGTGGCTCCGGTGGGAAGAGCCAGCATCGCCACCTTCTGCGCGAGGTCTACGAGTGGGGGACGCGCCTGGGCTATGATATGCAGCTTCCGACGCAAGACGGCGACGAACTCCCGGACGCCGTCGGCGAACTCCCGCATACGGTGATCCCGGACGGCGACCTCTCCGAATCGGAGCGCGAGACGATCGTCGAAACGCGCCTGGAGGACGACTACCCAGAGATCCTCGAGCTCTCGGGGGCAGACACGCTGTATATCGAAGCCGAATCGAAGGGGCTCTCGAAGCCCGGCGGCCCGATCAAGAACGCAGCGAAGGCGCCGAACCCCGAGCAGCTGCTCTTCGTCGTCGGTGACGGTGGCGACGACGGATTGACGACCAACGCCGAGCGCCTCGCGGCGATCTTCGGCACCGACGACAGTGATCGGTTCGTGTCGACGCGCACGCCGACGGACGCTACGCGGAAGTTCTACACCCGGGGGAAACTCGAGATGGCCCGTGACAGCACCGGGATCGATAAACTCGCTGTCGTCCCTGGCGATGTCTCGACGGAGTGGGTAGAGCTCGAGGGTGGTTCGGTCGTCTGTCGTGATCGTGCCGACGGCGAGGTCTACCTACGCTTTGACGGCCCCAAGGACTATCGCGAGCGTGAGCCGACTGACGCCCCTTCGACCGTCCACTACGACCCCGAGGACGGCAACTATGTCGTCGAGAGTGGCGGTGAAGTGAAACGGCGGTACGCCGCGAAGGCCCCACTCACCGACGACTGGACGCACATCTACGAGCCTGTGATCCCCGAAGCGATGTTCCGAGAACACGGTCACGACTCGGTTCCCGAGCCCGAGGAGTTCCGGATCACCATCGTGCCAAACGACGATCGCGACCTTGAGGGTGATCCCGAGCTGCTCATGTTCGACAACGAGACCGAAGACATCGTTCCGATTACGGGCTGGTTCGACGAGTCCTCAGACGGAACCAGTAGCACACTCGACGGCTCAACAGGCACAGATGGCGCTGGTCCCGAACCGAAGACCGATCACGAGCCGACACCCGAACCGCTGGTTGATCACGATCCCGAGCCAGCACCTGCTCCCCCGGCACCCGAACCGCCGGTACCAGGGTCGTCAACATCAGAACCCGATTCCGAGGACACGGTCGAAGAAGCTGCCTCTCTCGAGAAAGAAGATGGTGACAACGATGAGCGGGATGGCAGCCCGTTTCGCGAACTCAGCTAACAATTGAAATCCGGATACTTTTTGTCTTCGCTCTCTTTGGCCTGCTTCGGGCTATCATCGCGGTATACGTCTTTTTAGCAGCTAAGACATACAGTGAGCGTCACAACGATACCTGTGCTTTCTCAACACCGATATCTAAAGAATTCGATGTCTGGCTCGTTTCGGCCGCAGGTACCATTTTGAATCTAAAGTTTGGGCCCCACGATATCAGTATGATCAAAGGGGAAATCCGCTAAAGGGAGGGGACCGTATGTGTTCCTGTATGACGACAACCATCACTGTAGAAGGAATGTCGTGCGGTCACTGTGAGCAGACGGTCGAAGAGGCGCTCCAAGAGGTCTCCGGCGTGACTGACGTGACCGTCGACAGGGAGAGCGAACAGGCGAGCGTCGATGATGAGGCAGATGTCACGGCTCTCGTGGAAGCCGTCGAAGACGCAGGGTATACCGCTCACGCCTGAGTATAGCGACCCGAGGATAGCACGGAACGCTTCGAGACAACGGCCTACCGTTGTCTTCGGGTTTGCCTACGCTGGTCCTGCTGTACGGTCCCAGGGCCGAAGGTTCAGGAAGCCGGCAGATCCACCTCTAAAGAGAATATGATCTATGGACGACCACCAAGATACAAATAGGAATCCCACGGGAGGGGAACACCAGCAGGACAACAGCAGTCGCCAGCACGACCACGGCGAGCACGATGAAGCAGCCGCCGAATCCGAAGAGCAACGGGTAGAACAGGAGCTACTGGAGGAAGAGGCTCACCCTCCTGCGGAGAGTGAGACGGCGCTCCACGAGCAGCACGAGCACGCCGGACACGAGGGAGGGCGCGGTCACGGTTCACACGAGGGGCACGGTGAGGGGCATGGCGGGATGCACGAGGGCCACGAGCAGATGTTCCGCCGGCGCTTCTTCGTCTCGACACTCCTGTCGATCCCCGTCCTCTTGTACAGCGAAATGCTACAGGAGTGGCTCGGGTTCTCCGTCCCCGCGTTCCCAGGCAGCGAGTGGATCAATCCCGTCTTCGCGGTCATCGTCTTCGCGTACGGTGGAATCCCGTTCCTCCGGATGGCGGTGCCGGAGCTGAAAGACCGGTCGCCGGGGATGATGACGCTGATCTCGATGGCGATCACCGTCGCATTCGTCTATAGCCTCGCGAGTGTGGTCTTCCCGACGCAGTCGGCGTTCTTCTGGGAGCTCGTCACGCTGATCGACATCATGCTGCTCGGACACTGGATCGAGATGCGGTCGGTGCGACGCGCCTCAAGCGCCGTCGACGAACTGGCGAAGCTGATGCCGGACACCGCCGAGCGGATCACTAACAATGGAGAGACCGAGGAGGTCCCTGTCAGTGAACTCTCCGAAGGTGACCTCATGCTCGTCCGACCGGGCGCGAGTGTCCCTGCTGACGGTATCGTTGAGGAGGGAGATTCGGATGTCGAGGAGTCGATGATTACGGGTGAGTCGAAACCGGTTTCGAAGGAACCCGGTGACGAGGTCATCGGCGGGACGATCAACGGCGACGGGAGTCTTCGCGTACGTGTCGGTGCGACGGGCGAGGAGACGACGCTCGCCGGCATCATGCGCCTTGTCGAGGAAGCCCAGCAGAGCAAATCCAAGACGCAAGTACTGGCCGACCGTGCGGCCGGGTGGCTGTTCTACATCGCACTCGGGGCGGCGGTCGTGACAGCGATCGCGTGGACAGTCGCGGTCTCGTTTGACGCGACCGTCATCGAGCGTGTCGTTACGGTGCTCGTCATCGCCTGCCCACATGCACTCGGACTCGCTATCCCCCTTGTGGTTGCGATCAATACGTCACTCGCGGCTCGCAATGGGATGCTCGTTCGCGACCGCATCGCAATGGAGGAAGCGCGGAATCTGGACGCCATCATCTTCGACAAGACCGGGACGCTCACCGAGGGCGGACACGGCGTCGTGAACATGGCAACCGTCGATGGCGTCAACAAGGACGACGCACTCGCCTTGGCGGCGGCCGTAGAGAGCGACTCCGAACACATGATCGCGCGAGCCATCCGCGAAGCCGCCGACGAGCGTGATCTTAGCGCCCCTGACGCAACCGACTTCGAGGCGATCAAAGGCCGAGGGGTCCGTGCGCACGTCGACGGAAACGAGGTGTACGTCGGCGGGCCGAATCTGCTGTCCCAACTCGATAGCGAGATTCCAGATCATCTCCAGCGCTTCGCTGACAAGGCTGGCCAGAACACCCAGACCGTGGTGTATCTCGTTCGTGAGAAAGACTTGATCGGCGCCTTCGCAATGGCTGACGTGATCCGCGAGGAGAGTTATCGTGTCGTCGATGCCCTCCATAACCTGGGAATCGAGGTAGCGATGTTGACTGGAGACTCCCAGGACGTCGCCGATGCCGTCGCCGACGAACTGGGCATCGACACGGTGTTCGCGGAGGTCCTCCCCGAAGACAAGGACGAGAAAGTGCAGGAACTCCAGGATCAGGGGAAGCTCGTGGGGATGGTCGGCGACGGCGTGAACGACGCGCCGGCGCTGACGCGGGCCGACGTCGGCATCGCCATTGGAAGCGGCACCGACGTCGCAGTCCAGTCGGCTGACGTCATTCTCGTCCAGAACAACCCGATGGATGTGGTTCGGCTCGTGAAGCTCAGCAAGGCCAGCTACCGGAAGATGCAGGAGAACATTGTGTGGGCCGCCGGCTACAATGTCTTCGCAATTCCGTTGGCAGCGGGCATCCTTGCTCCGATCGGAATTCTGCTGTCGCCTGCAGTGGGTGCGCTCCTGATGTCGTTGAGTACGGTGATTGTCGCGATCAACGCGCAGCTACTCCGACGCGTCGATCTGTCGCTCCCGAACCTCCAAGGAGTAGTACCACCAACTGGCGCACAAACTGTAGATTGAGACACGCTCTGCTCACGTCGGGAAGAGCTCTTTCAAATGGTGGGCGGTACCCAAGGCGAACTTCCCGTCGCGACGAGAGCTTTCTCGCCGGTGATCTGGGTGCCCTCGACGCGACCATCGACGATTTCGATGGTCGTGTTGTCGACCATCTGACCGTAGCCTCGTAGATGTCTGCCTCGAAGTGCTCGGCGACGTCGACGTAGTTCTGCTGCCGGAAACGTCTCGACGAGTTCGAGGAGGCAGGGCTCGTCTCACGGACGCAGTACAACGAAATCCCACCGTGTATTGAATACGCGTTGACCGACGATGGCAACGAGGTTCGAACACGACTGGAACCACTACTCGAGTGGGCAACAGAAAACACCTGAGATACGATAGCTCGAATTCATCTCATCGCGTCTTGGAACCGCTCACGAAGCGTATCCTCCGCTCCTCGAACTGGTCAACCCTCTCCTGCAGGCCGCGGCACAATCTCGGAGTATGGTTTTGACGCGTGCCTTTAATTCCAGTAGGCACTGACTGTGAGAGCGAAGCTCTGCTTGGCTAATCAATAGCTTGACGCGATACCGAAGCGCTTGCAACAGTATTAACTATCCAATATATTCGCTGTAGATACAATGGCGGTGTCTGATCCTCGGAAGCCGATCGTGAGCCGCTCTTCTCGCACTATCGTTCTCGACGTAGGCGCTTGCGGCGCTCTTCAAACTCCTCGTCAGTGAGGTCACCGCGGGCGTAGGCACCTCTCAGTTCTTCGAGGGCGGGATCCGTCCGTCGGTCGTCGGACTGACGAACCGCGCTGTACAGGAGATATCCGATACCGAGGATCACCAGTAACGGAACAATCGACATCAGGAGCCACATCCACGTGGCTCCGGTTCCGTCCCACATCCCGCCGTTCCACATGTGCCCTCCGCCCCAGACACCCATCAGAGGCATCATGAGAGTCATTATGAGAACCGGCAAGAGCAGGATCGCGGCGATAACGATCAGTAGCGTCCGAACGAGGGAGTCATCGATAGCCATGTACGAGTCTTCGATTGCAGGAGTCTTGAACGATCGGGTGAAACCCGATCACTGGGAGCTACCTCCTGTTGCGTACGAGCAGGTCAATCGGCCATCTCCTTCGTCGGCCACTCTCGAGCATCGGATTCGACGAGCCCATACAGTATTCGCCGTCGCGTATCCAGCTCATCGAGCGCGGTCTCGAACTCTTCGTTCGACACGGTCGGAATGCCCGCCTCGCGGAGGGGGCGAAGGTTCGGCGGTGGAGGCGGGCTATCCGCGGGTTCGACGAACCCTTCGTGAAGCGTCTCGAGGTAGTGCTCGACGCTCCTGCGGGCATTTCGGACGGCAATTTCGTTCGGCTGCTGTCGGTTCGGAACGCCGAACCGGAGGAGTGTCAACGCCTCGTCGAGGGCGACGATTTCGACGATCGGCGATCGATCCCGTCGGGCACTGTGAAAGTAGTGAAGGATCGGGTAGGCCTTGTGATTCTCGGTAAGGGTCGCGATCTCCGTCGTGACGGTATTCAGCGGCACCTCGAGTCCTTGAAACCCCTCGCCGGCCCAGCTCGTTCGAACAATTTCTTCGCTGTGAGTCCCGAACGCGCTCACGGTACTGGCGAACGCGCGTTTTTGGGTGACCGCCTCGAGGACAGACAGCGCGTAGGTGACGCTCAGGGTGACGAAGAGCAGTCCGCTCCCCGTCGCGAGTATCGTAACGATCTGCCATCGTCCCGTGCTGGGGACGACGTCTCCGATACCCAGCGTGAATATCGCATATCCGGTGAAATAGAGCTGGTCGGACCAGGAGACCGACCCTCGATTAAGCGTATCGGTGAGAGCGTTCTCGGCGCTGGCGAAGACGAGCGTCCACCCGACCCAGAGCAGGACGATCCAAACTGTGAGGCTCAGCACGAAGAGTAGTGGTCCGGACAGGCTGAGAAGCCTGGGGTTCTGGTCGCCTATCCGTCGTACTGTCTGCCACGTCCACGCCATCTCTCGAGACGTGAGCGGCCCGGCACCCCCTTCGACCCAGAGCGTCGTCCACAGAAGATCAATGACAACGCATGCGAGAAGGACGACGCCGAGCGCGAGAGAGACGACGTTCATTTTGACCGATCGTTGCTGTGATTCACGGTATGAGTGATTCGTATCCGATTCGAGAGGCGATTCGGCGTAGCGTAGTCGGGCCGGGATATAGAAGGTGTACCCGGCCAGTGAAGAGACGAGAACACAATCTCACTCCTACCGGAGATCGCTGACTGCGTCGATCCGAGTAGGTCGACTGTGGCTCGAGTTTTCAAGAATCGCCAGCAGTATGATCGGCCCGGGTAAACCTCCGTGATGAAGTAACATTAGTTGAGAGTGTCATCGAACCGTTCTCAAGGAGATTCTTTTCACAAAAGTTTTGTCGAATAAGCTGTTGGAGAGTGCGTGCGAATCTACCGGTGGCAATTATACGCACAAAGTGAGCTACCACGACGGTGGGCCATTCGATCACATGGTAACGATCGGACCGTTGTATCCGCAATTTGTCGGATGATTCTCCGAGAGTGACGACGAAAGTCGACGTCGAAGAATCGACGCGTTTGTGGCTTACGCCATAGAGCGGCAAGACTCCGCACACTCGCGGAGCGGCTCGACGCAGGCCTGACAGTGGTCGTGGTCGTGCTGTTCACACTCGTCAGCACAGGCTTCACAGACATCTGCGCACGTCTCCGCGATGTCGCTGTTGAACTGCGAGCCCGACGCACAGAGCTGAGCGCATGTCGAGGCGACAGTGACCACGTCGCGGCAGAGCCGGAGACATTCCTCCATCTCCTCGCCCTTACCGATGCACTCGTCAGCGCAATGGGCGCACGCCTTCACGGCTTCGTGACAGTTGTCAATACACTCGCGGGTCGAATCGTCGAGCAACTCGTTGATTTGAGCCATCGCATTCAGTATTACGGGCGACTCCTTTTCGTGAGTTGTGGCTATCGATCCAAGTGAGGAAACAAACGATTCCCTCCTGTCCGCTTAGGGGCACGAAAAAGCAAATCTCGGTCATCCGGTCCACAGATGAATCAGTGTATGACTTCACATTGGAGCGAATTGGCGCTCCAGTTGTTTCATGACCCGAAATAGCAGGCTGATCAATCCGGGGTTTGTAACAGCGGACAAAGACTCGATTCAGACAGACGCAGCTATTCGTCAGCTGCGTGCTTCAGGGATTCGTACTGCTCGACTATTTTCTCCGCGCACGACGAGCAACAGACGTGATACAGGTCTCCAGAGTCCACCTCTACTTTTTGACCATCCCCCGAGATCGGGTTTCCGCAGATCGTACACTCAATCGTTAGGTCGTCTGTCCCGAGCTGTGGCTGCCACGAAGAACCCAAAATTGATTTCACGTGATAATCTTCGATCGAATCGTCGGTTAGCGTGTCAGTGAGTAGCGAGTGGAGTTCGGCCAGGGGAAGAACCGCCTTGGCGACCACCGTCGAGTCAGCTGTGTAGAAGACGTGTTCAACCCCGTCGGCATCTTGCAACTGGGAGAAGACGTCTTCAGTATGGGCGAGTTGCGTGTCGATTATGACGAGACACTCGTCCTCGTCAGCGAACTTCGCTCGATCCACGTCAACCGTGAACCGCTGTATGACGCCGAGATCACGCAGTCGGTCGACACGATTTGAAACGGTCGGTGGAGAGAGTTCAACCTCCTCCGCAATTTCGCGAAACGACCGGCGGGCGTCCTCCAGTAACAACTCCAAGATAACTGCATCTGTTGAATCTAGCTCGGCCATAGGTACGT
The DNA here is from genome assembly GCF_012163165.1 of Natronococcus sp. JC468. Lineage (NCBI taxonomy): Archaea > Methanobacteriati > Methanobacteriota > Halobacteria > Halobacteriales > Natrialbaceae > Natronococcus > Natronococcus sp. JC468. Next base: position 14,295 of record NZ_JAAVUO010000044.1, on the reverse strand, counting down.
AGATGGGCTGGGACGTTTTCTGACTACTGCTATTGAAGACGATGCTGATGAATCTCGGTTCCCGGCACTGTCTAGATGAGAGTTGGAGGAAATTGGTCCAAGCTGCGAATACTGCCGTCCATACCAGCAACGACGAGTATCTCAGCCGGTTCTGCGAGCGGTTAGCACGACGGAAGAACTCACAGAAAGCAATCGTTGCAACCGCCCGGAAGATGCTGGTTTCGCTCTATCACATGCTTGACCGAGGCGAAGTGTACGATCCACCTGGTGTGTGTGAGTAGACGACGGATCTGAGGGCCGCCGCTCGGCGGCCCTCAGTGGCCGGCTGAGGCCCTCCGTGGCCGGCTGAGGCCCTCCGTGAGCGACTGCTGTCTCCAAACAGCAACCGCATCGCACAACTGCACAGCACAAGATATCGACCGCCTGCCGGCTGTACGGGGCGGCAGACATCAGTACTCCTCAATCATTTTATCGTTAGCGGTGGTTTGGTCGATCAGCAGCGTTTCCATAGGTGAATACAGGGCGCGTATCAGTCATGCGCTAAGACGAGTACTACAACTATTTGTCCTGGTCTGTTGTGACTACTAGTTTCTAACAGGGATAGGGCTGTTTCCTACGGACGACTCCCCAACCGCAGTTCCCGTCGCTTCCACACCAAGTAAGATCGTTAGTCGTCTACGGTCAAATCGAAGGATGTCGTGATCAGGTTTCCATCCGGTTTCGTCTGGAGGAACAACCGGTATCGCCCCATCGTCGGAAATCGCGCACTGAACTCAACGCGGCCGCCGTCGGGAGCAGTATCTTCTGGGTGGACGTGCAGATAGGCGAGATCTCCCTCGCGAAGCGCGACGAGATGGCCCAGCGCACCGAGGTACTCGCCGAGTTCCGAGACGGGATGGCCGTTGTTTTGGACTTCGAACGTGAGGCGGCTTTGCTGGCGAGCGGTGATCTCCTCGGTGAGTAACTCGACATTGTACCCCTCTGCCGTCATCCTTCGCGTCGAGGACGGACGCGGATCGGCTTCCCACGATCCCGACGCGAACAGATCGTAGCCGAGCGTTGTCGGCTGTCCGTCGACGACCACGTCGACGAACACCCGATAGACCCCCGGCTCCTGGAGCGTGAATTCCTTGGCCCGCCACGTGCCGTCCGATTTCAGTTTCGGGTGCAGGTGCTGGAATCGTGTCAGATCGCGTCGGACAACGATGAGGTGGCTCTGCTCTCCGTGTGCATCATCGAATTCTGTCACCGTTGTTCCGTCTCGCGTGACGCGGAACGTCCAATCGCTTGCCGTTCCGGACTCGACTCGCGTCTGCGATGGCTCGAACTGGAGACCGTTCGCCTCGAGCGCCAGTCCGCCGGGAACTGCGTGCCCTTCCGGGGCGTATCCACGACTCGGCTCTGGTGAACGGCCTCCGTGGCTGTCGTGACTTGAGTGATCCTCCATACAGATGGATCGACACGCAACATCTTAGCGATTGGTCCCGACCAACACAGCCACGGGTATCAGTTTCTCTGGTAGATCTTCCTAGCGTTTCTGAGGGGTGCACTCGTGGATATTCAGGAGTGGCCCAACAGGTTCCACAATCGGGCCTCCAGCACCTCAGACAGGATTTTATGCTCGCTTAGAGAAAAGTTAGTGTATGTCCTCGAATGATCAGATTCTCCGAATCTTCCTCATCGTCGCCGCGGTCGTCCTACTCGTCATGATGCCCGTTATGGGGATGTGAGGGTTGGGACACATGGGTGACATTGGAATGTGGGGTTGGACCGGATGGATGTGGTTCCTGATGTGGCTGATCGTCTTGGCCGTCGTTCTGGGAGACGGATACCTCCTGTGTCAGGGATCCGCCGAACGGGCGGTCGAAGAGAGGATTCCGCACTCGAAAAACTGCGTGTCGCGTACGCCCGAGGAGTTCGAAACACGGCGTGAACGACTGCAACGGGAGGACTGACCTATGTCTGACCATCATGACCACCACGCCGAACACGCGCCGTCTGTTACATCCTACCGCGAGAAGCTAACCGACCGCGAGTGCCCATGCTGTCGCGTCTGTGAGTGTTATCGAGACGAATCTGACGAGGAGGTAGTACACTCCAGAAGTTGAGACTGTGTCGCCCAGTGTATATGGAATTGGCACTTGCTCCGTCACTTCGTTTCGGTGAGTCTTTCTTAGAAGAGCCGATACAGAGACAGTACGTATTGACTGCCGAGGTTCCTAACAGTTTTAGATAGTGTCTGCAAAGTCGCCAAATACAGAGTGTTCGCAAAGATATGTCGGGAGTTAAAAATACCTTGAGGATACCTCAAACACTATTACAATGACTTCCGGACAGGGCTCAACTAACAGCTTTGTGAACTACTGAATATAGTCCTCCCCTTGGGTAATCGGATTTTCTTTTGAAAACAGTCCATAAATCTTCCTGTGCTTGTCTATATTTGAACCACTCGTGCACAGATAATGTTATCCGTCTCGTAAATCGACTGGTCTCGAGAAGAGACTAAGTGAGAGGGCATGACTGACACACCACGCCGAACGTTTATGAAACGACTCGGAATCGCCGGATTGACGACTGCTGCAGTCGGAACCACGACGGTGGCTGGACGTGGCCCAAACCATAATACGCCGAACACCCCAGACCGGGCGAACGCGCGGGTACGTGGCCGCACCGACCTGCTCGGGCACACGCTCCCGGAGGGCGAGAAGCCCCGCTACACGTTCGGCACCACCAGTCCCGACGGGATGTGGGGCGGGGTAAGCAGCTTCCCCAGTAGTAATAGCGGGAGCGACAGCAACGTCGTTGCGACGCTGTACGACCTCTCGGATCTCGAGAACCCGACGGTCGCCCACGAACTCGAGTGGCCGGTCGAGAACTACCGCTCGAACCATATGCGGTTCGACGGCACCCGCGACGGGCTCTACTACGTGACCCACGAGCGCGACGAGAATGATCTGGACCCGCTAGGTATGTCGGTGGTTGACTTCGGCTGGGGCGACGGGACCCCCAATGAGCCCGAAGTTTTGGCGACGGTCGAAACGCCGAACACCGGCTCGCACACCAACGCCGAACACCTCGAGGACACGGTCATCTATATGATCGACAAAGCCGGCAGCGAGCCGGGCGTCATCCCCGTCGACGTCGACGATCCGACCGATCCGGACCGCCGGGAGGCGGTCGGCCCCGACGGCTACTGTCACGCCCTCGAGGTCGATCCGATCCGGGACGTGCTCCACTGTGCATACATCGGCGGCGACTTCGTAGGCTACGTCATCCTCGATATCTCCGAGGATCCGCTGGATCCCGAGGAGATCGGTCGGTTCGACTACGCCGACCAGCCCGACTACACCGAGGTCGGCGAGCCGGGCTTCGAGAGCTGCCACCAAGCCCACTTCGATCCCGACCGCGACATCGCCATCGTCGGCGACGAAGTCTTTGGGGAGCTGCCCGGTGGCAAGCACGTCTTCGACATCGGCTGGGGCGAGGGCAGCCTCGCAGACCCACAGCCGATCAGCCACTTCTACTCACCCGATGCGAGGGAACAGGACGTCGGCATCTGGACGACGCACTTCCACGACATCCTGCAGGACGGCGACGAGACGCTGCTGGTTGACGGCGGCTACTCGCAGGGGTTCTGGGTCGCCAACATCACCGACCCCGAAAACCCCGTGGCGACCGAGCGCTTCGCGACCGACCTCGAGCTTGAGCAGGGTGATACGCGACACTCGCCGGGAACGGCCCCCTACAACTGGTCGGCGGTGTGGAACGACGAGCGGGAGTTTGCCTTCTCGAGTGACACCATCACCGGCGCGTACACGTTCTCGGTCGACGCACGCCCCGCCCGCGGCAAAGATGCAGGGGGCCCAGGCTCGCACTACGACCTCGAAGAGATTCTCGAGCGGTACAGCTGAGCCGTTCGTCCACTCCCCTCCCGGGGAATGATAACCCGGGGTTGGTCTCTTCTTTTGGAGGAATGTCCGCCAGTACTCCGGGAATCTCTCCGCTTCATCGGCGTCATGCTCATCATGACTAAAGTCGGTGTCACCACTTTCTCATGACTGGCTTTCTCGTTTGGGCTCTCCGACTACACGGAGAGAAGACCCTAAATAACCGTTTTCCTTCTGTTTTTCAATGATATCGATGGTGGATATTCAGTACCTCACAAAGCGTCCCTGCTCACTTGGGCTGAAGCCGCAGTTTCATCCTGATCAGTAGTGATTGACGGAAGTTCTGACCGAAGATCGAGCAGAGTCGTCGCTGTCGGCGGCGGTCAGCTGCCGACGCGACGGCGTTGCCACTTACAGGGAGGCTGGCTCGGTCGGGCGTTAGCAGTGGAACCGATCGTCCGGTGGCCGATTTGCGGGGACGACCCGACGCACCGCGAGGGCCGTCCATGCTGCTCGGCATACCATCTTGATGAACTCCTTGAACGACCAGGACTAGAGGCGACGCCCGCCATGGCGGGGCGTCGCCACGTACTCCCAATGCAGATACCGCCAAACGTTCAGTAACAGCAGACTCACCACGACGTACAACAGCCGGACCACCGGATTTTGCGTTGTCGTCGTTGCGATACTTTGCTCGGAGAGCCGGTACGTCGCCTCGGTACCGAAGCGTTTCGCGTAGTGGTATCGGGCGTCGCGTGGTGAGTCGATGAACGGCGCGTCACGGCTACGCCGCTGACACACCACCCCGTGCTCATTGTACCGTCCATTCTGATAGGTACAGTCGATGTAGACGGGAAACTCGACGGTCCAGCTGTGATCGTTGAGTTTCGCCGTCAGATCGTGCTGGATGACGCGGCTCCAGCCTTCCGAGAGTTCCGGTTCGGTGAGCCCTCAGACGGAATCAGTAGCACACTCGACGGCTCAACAGGCACAGATGGCGCTGGTCCCGAACCGAAGACCGATCGCGAGCCGACACCCGAACCGCCGGTACCAGGGTCGTCAACATCAGAACCCGATTCCGAGGACACGGTCGAAGAGGCTGCCTCTCTCGAGAAAGAGAAAGAAGGCGACGACAACGATGAGCCGGATGGCAGCCCGTTTCGCGATCTCAATATCTAAATCTGTCCTGCTCAATTTGACTGTGCCTTGATATCGAGATGACGTTATACTGACTACTGAAAGACACTATACTGACGTCATCTTGACTGTATAATGGTGAACTCTTTTAGCCGACAGAATTTGTTATAGAATTCTTCCTGTATCATTGGAAGCAACAGATATGCTCTATGTGGGACAGGATTTTCGGTGTTGGGACCCCATCCATGACTAATGCCGTTCCAGTCGACCTGGAGTAATCTGCTCGAGGAGTGTGAGGCGGTAGGGGATGAGGCGACACTAGTAACGCCCTTATCAAAGAAGTCGTTTCAACTCGTAGATGTTCAGGAGCATCGGATCGTCATCGAGTTCTCGGACACTGAGGAGAAGCGACCACTCCAGCGTGACCAGTTTGAGACGCTTGCACGCCGAATTGGCGATGCAGCCGACACATTTGACCTTGAACGATTACCCCCCGACGCCGAACCCTATGCGGCAGTCTTGAGTCTCCATCCCCGATTCGAGATCGATGAACGCGAGGGGTTGATCCGGGAGAGTGAGAACCCGGGTCCGTCCCAGCTCGTCCAGGCTCCAGAAACCGAGGCAGAGACTGAGCGAACAGAACCTGACCTTGCCATCTATGCTGATGCACTCCTCCTTACTGATGCACTCGAGCGCCACGATGTAACCGATCTCAGTGGACAGGAGACATCCACACTAGTGAATCTCTATACGCTGTTATCTGACGTCCAGCGGAATGCCGATGACCTCCGCCAAGATGTTGCTGATGTCTTGCTCGAGCGAGTTCACCATGATCAGCCCATTCACGCCCAATTCGGATCTGTCCAACGGACCAGTCGAACGTACAAATCATTGCGCGATGAAGGGGAAGTCCTAGCGACCCTCGAAGACGCTGGGATCCCACGCGAACGTGTCACCAGCGTTGATTCCAGTAAGGTCGATGAAGCCCTCGAGGTCACTGAACTGAGTCGAAGTGATGTCTACGAGATCGAAGATCGAGAATACGTCCGGAAAGCCGACGTTGATGAAGAGCACAAAGAAACGCGGTTGCAAGGTCTCAAAGACCAACTGGCGGCCAGTGATGAGCCAGAGGCCGCTGAACTGCGTGAGGAGATTGACGATCTCGAGGCCCGAATCGAGGAACTTACTGAGTTCAGCCCAGCCCAGGAGTTCCATGCTGAGTGACTGAGAGTGGTTGGCAGATCGTTGTTATCTCACTAACTCTGTAAGCGGGCACTTGTCTGGGCCTTCTTCTGTCTAACGAGGAGTACGTCTTCGAGTGTGATGATGAGAAATACTCCGGCTCTGGGGTGGAACAATCCGCTCATCGTGCAGGATGTAACGTACCAAAGAAGTCCAGAACCAGACGGACGACTGCTTTTCATATCTGTTTTGTCACATAAATATCAACTCTCCAACGTACAAAGGTGAGTATAGTAGATGACTTTCTAGAGGGTGATACCGTGGACATTCGTAAATTTCTAATAGGATACGTCTGCTGTGTTATTTAATGACTTACGAGAATCTGGATGCTGAGTTGGTCAATGAACTTCTCACGGATGGACGTGCGAGCCTTCGAAGTCTTGCTGAAGAGCTCGATGTGTCTGTCACGACAGTCTCGAATCACCTTTCAGATCTCGAGGAAGACGGTGTGATCCAGGGATACACACCGATCGTCGATTACAATGCTGTCGGGTATGACGTGACGGCAGTGATGCAGCTCAAAGTCGAGGGAAGTGCACTGGATGAGATCACAGAAACACTCCAGGATCATGATCAGATGATGTCTGTGTACGAAGTCACTGGTGACTACGACATCATCGCGATTGGCAAGTTCACAGACACCGATGATATGAACGACCAGATCAAAGCTCTCGTGACTGATCCCGACATCAAGCAGTCGAACACCAGTATCGCTCTGAATAGCGTCGCCGAAAACGAGCAGTTCGAACTCGAAGCCGAAGCCGAAGACGAAGTCTGAGTGGTCGAATTCACTGGTATTCTATCCTCAAGCAGTGATTCACGATTGGGAAACGGCGTGTTCGTAGCTGTCCCTCGAGGGTGTTGACGTCAAGCGTGGCCATACCACCTAATCATACTCCCGTTAAAGAATAATCACCACAATATCAGGACGATACTGCTATGTGGCCCGCGTAGTTAGTCTCTCGTCTACAGAAGATGTCGATAGCTGAACAGGGAGTGGGTCATGAGGCCAGATATACGCTACTAACAGTATTCCTCGTCGGACCCCGACGGCGAGATCCAGGCGCAGTTGTCAATGCGGTCGTTGCGGCGATCGGCACATATCTTCCCACGTTCATCACGCGCGTGTATAATGTTAAACTCCAGCCGTGGCAGCGAGCCTATGTGAACACTGCGATGGTTACTCATGCTGTGGGTATGCTCGGTCCTTATGACGACGTCTGGTGGTGGGATCATGTTACACATGCACATTCATCATCAATTCTGGCCGGGATTGTCTATGTAGCCAGCCGCCGGAAGGATCGTGATCCGGGTCCACGGGTTATTGCCGCCGTCATCAGTCTCGGGCTCGCTTGGGAACTCCTGGAGTATGCGATTCACGCAACGGCGAAACGCCTTGATCTCGAGCCGATACTCGTCACGTATGGCCGGAAAGACACATTCTTCGACATCGTCTTCGACCTTGTCGGCGCATTACTCGTGGTTGTGTTCGGTGATCGTGTTCTCGGCGAACTCGCAGCCACCGAGTAGCCGGTTTGGAAGCGGTCAGTCGTTTCGTAGCAGTGTTTTCATCGAGTCAACACTGTACTCTACCAGGAATCGTCTACGAGTCGGGACATCGTTTCGAGTCAGTAGGAACCAGCAAGAGATTGATAACGTGTCCACCTCAAACGCCAGGTGTCGCGTTCAGCCCAACGTGACAGCACCACTCAGTACTGTCCATCTGCACCTGGTTACCGGTATCAGGCCCCCCACCTGATCGGTAATCTATTTTCACGCAGCATTCGCAGAAGTTGAGACTGCGTCACCAACTTCATATGGTATTGTCACCGGTTCCGGCACTTCGTTTCGGCGAATCTTCACCGAGAGAGCCGATGCAGAGAAAGTGCTTAGTGACCAGCAACCCTTCTATCACATTAATTTAAAATCGTAATATTCCATAGCAGCCAAACTATAAAATGCTGATTAGAACGCTACCAAGAGACAAGACGGCTCCGAAGAAAACTACCCAAGCCAGAAGAGACGGTATCTGCTCAGTGGTGGAACCTCTAACTAGGAGATATCCACTCGGCACAATAAGCAAGAGACTACCTACTACCTGTAGAACGACACCAATGTTGGCACCACTCTCAAGAAACGAAAATAGACCTTGTAACCCGGAGACAACGCCCACAATCAGCAATGAGGTGTAAAACAGATTATCTGAATTCATAATTTCATATACTATATAAAACATTAAAAAACCTCTGATAAGCGCACCTGTGTGAAAGAATCACTAAACGCCCACTAGGAAGGCAACATCCGAATGCAGCAGGAAGCTTGTGATAACAATCGGAAAATTCGGTACAAATGCGGTAACTGTACTACCTGTACGTACCGTCTGTCAGGTAGTCGAAAATGGGGGATGGGAAGCGTTCTGAGACACCCTTGTTGTTTATTGGATTCTGCCCAGAGTCTATATCGGAGTACTGTCCTTCGAGTGGGTTTTAAGCGAGTCACGGGTATTGATCTGGTATGTACGATTTGACCGCGTTCCAGCGCGATCTGCTCTCTGTGGTCGCCGGATTAGATGAACCGCATGGACTTGCGATCAAAGAAGAACTCGAGGACTATTACGAGAAGGAGGTCCATCACGGCCGTCTGTATCCGAATCTAGATACGGTCGTCGACAAAGGACTCATCGATAAAGGACACCTCGATCGTCGGACAAACATCTATACCCTCACGCAGCGTGGACAACGTGAACTCGAAGCCCGCCGCGAGTGGGAAGACCAATACGTTGGTGAGGTATTTGACTGAAGCGCAGTCTCTTCTTTAAGTGGTTCTGATCACAAGGTAGAGATATAGCAGGAGAGTCGTTCTTGTCGTGTTTCTCAATTCGGTAGCGTAGGTTGTCGCCATTGCTCAAGGTCAGTGATAGCCGTACCGACAAGGTCACCGAATTAGTCGAATAGGCGACGGGCAGCGGAGGCATGAGCAGTATCGTGAATACGGGAAGTTACGATAGTTGTCATTCGCTGGACTAAAGGTGCTGCTCACGAGTCTGGTAACGAAGAACGAGCACTCATGGAAATTTCTGAAAAGCTACTATGTGTATTTAGCGCTACGGTCGAAGAACAAGACGATTCGTACGTAATTGAAGTCCCAAAACGCGAGTTTAGCGATGGCGATATACAGTTAGAAGACGTGTATCAGACAGCACTCCTTCCGACTCTCTCGTCGAATTCAGACGACCAGCCAGAGCAAACTCGAGAGTCATCCGAGACCTCACCTCCTGAGCCACCGGTTACAGAAGACGAAATACGGACTGTCGAGATCGAAAACACCGGAGAACAAGGCGATGGGATCGCTCGTGTCGAGCGTGGCTATGTGATTATCGTACCCGAAACGGAACCGGGAGATCATGTGAAAGTCAAAGTTACCGGTGTTCGGGAGAACGTCGCCTTCGCTGAGGTCATTGAGCATGAGGATACATAGCGCCCTCAATCCTCATAGACTCTCCTCGAGGATTCAGTGCTTGAGAGGTCCTGAGAGGTCCTTGGTTTTGCCCTGATCTCGAAATATGGCCCCGGAATAAGCATCTTTACTAATACGGTAGTTTCCACCATTACCAATACTGACTGTTTTCTAGGATTGCACTGTAGCAGATCGGTTTGAGTCCTCGCTACTGTTCTCAAGGGTAGAACCTAGCTGATCTGGAGCCTACTCTCCCTGATTGGTGGATGCTACGTTGTCCTGCTCTCCACGTAGTGGAACAAGCCCATCTCAACCAGACGTGGCATCTAGTGAGTACGAACAGACGCCACTGGTAACGGCTGAGAACACGCTCACACTATTGAAGAAAGAGACCGGAATCGGGTGAAAAGCTGCTCTATCCGGATGAGAGAGCTGTTTTTGAGTAACGACACTGGAAGATAGCCCAGTTGATGGATGATACGTCTGTAGTTGAAACGCCTTGGTCTGATGGAGAGCCCACGGTCAAGATTGAAGGCCAGTCCTGATAACGGATTGTTGAAGTGAGAAGAAGGGAGAGTGGCCGCGAAAGTCGTAGACTGGATGCACTTGGTACAGTAAAACCGTTCGCGGCAGCTCTGCACACCTTTTTCCAACACAGCTAACCGCACTGATCGACCATATTGGTCACGAATGAACCTCGAGTTCGACGACGGAACGCTCCTGCTCCGCGACGCACCCGAGGAAGTCCCCGACGCAGAGTGGGACGATCGCGTTGACGAGTTTCGAACTCAGGCCTATCGCTATCGTTCGCTTCTCGAGTGGGCTGGTGAGTGGCAGACCGACTCCAGTGACGCTGGTCAATCAACTCTCCAACAGAACGCCCGTCGATCCCACTCTTTCGATCTCGAGGACAGCGCCCGTTCCTATCCCGAGCTCGCGCTCACATCGACAATCCAAGTTGACCCTCGCCACTACCAGCAGGCCGCTCTCGAAGCCTGGCGCGAGCATGACCGCCGAGGGAGTGTCGTGCTGCCGACCGGCAGCGGGAAGACCTTCCTCGGACTGCAAGCGATCACGGACGCTGGCGTCGCGACACTCGTGGTCGTCCCGACAATCGATCTCATGAACCAGTGGCACGCCACACTGACCAATGCCTTCGGTGACCAACTGTCGAATGGTGTCGGCGTACTCGGTGGTGGGTCTCACGAAATCACTTCCGTGACCGTCACGACCTACGACAGCGCCTATCGCTACGTCAACGAATACGGTGATCAGTTCGGTCTCCTTATCGTCGACGAGGTGCATCACCTACCGGCTCCGACCTACCGCCAGATCCCCGAAATGATGATTGCTCCGTACCGACTCGGACTCACCGCTACCTACGAACGGGCCGACGACAAACACGAGACACTCGACGAGTTGCTCGGCCCGGTCGTCTACGAAGAGAACGTGGATGCGCTCGCTGGCGAGTTCCTCAGCGAGTACGAAACCATCCACCTCGAGGTCGAACTCACACCCGAGGAACGCCAGCAGTATGACACGGAGTACGAGATCTATCGTGAGTACGTCGATAGCCACGAGTTCGACATCTGGAAGGAACGGGGGTATCAAGAGTTTCTCAGACGCTCATCCTATGATCCACAGGGCCGGCGGGCACTGATCGCCAAGCAGCGCGCCGAGGAGATTGCCCGAACAGCCCACAAAAAGCTCGATACCCTCGATACGCTCATCAAACAGCATCACAACGACCGTGTCATCATCTTTACCGCCAACAACGACTTCGCCTACGACATCTCTCAAGAGTTCATCGTTCCCTGCATCACCCACCAGACACCGACTGACGAACGAACCGACCTTCTCGAGCGCTTCCGGACTGGGGAGTACTCGATGCTTGTGACGTCGCAGGTCCTGGACGAAGGAATCGACGTCCCCGCGGCCAACGTGGGAATCATCCTCTCCGGAAGTGCCTCAAAACGACAGTACGCTCAACGCCTTGGTCGGATACTCCGCCCAACAGACGATCGACAGCCCGCACGACTGTACGAGATCATCGCCGCGAACACGAAGGAACGGTACGTCTCTCAGCAACGCCGCCAGGGGGTGAATTCCAGTGCTGACAGCTGATCTCGCTCGTTCACGAACAACTGGCGAAAAAGTCGTTCCCCAGTTCGTCGATCCTACCGAGAGCCGTTATCGAGAGACCGCTCGAGAGCTCATCGAGCTGTTCGAAGCCCACCTGGGTGAGCCTAGGGGAGACCTTGAGGCGGCGATCAATGAACTCACGATCGACGATACGGAGTACAAGATCATCCAAGGGTTAGCTAAACTCCTCATGGACGAGTGTGAGTTCGAGGTACACGCGCCGATCGCACCCGAAACGATCCGCCATCACCTCTTCGAGTACGCGAACGAACAGTATCCGATCGTTCGCCAGCCAACACTCGGTGAGGATACCCAGAAACTCGACGTGTACAGCACCGTCGCCGACGAACTAGGAATCTCTCTTGCCGAGTGTCACCAGGGGATGTACGCAGATCTCGAGGAGAACAAGCGTCTCGTTCGGCTGGGAGAGCACACCGCTGACGAGAGTACGGCACAGGAGACTGGTGACGAGACACCGTCAACGACGAAACTGACTGGCAGCAGCGGCGAAAACTACCAGGATACAGCGCTCACTGTGGAATGGTTGTTGACTCGCTATAATCTTGCACTTGCACAGGCGGTCCTCTACGATGCAACACGTATGCGCATCCGTGTGTGGGATCACTTCGGGACGGTATTCAGCTACGTGAAGCTGTTCGGGTTGATGCACCGGATTTATCCGATCGACAGCGATGGGTGCCGTGTAGCAAGCACTGATCTCGCTGACGGCTATGAAGCAGTGCTGGATGGGCCTGCCTCGTTATTCTCCAAGTCTCAGAAGTACGGCATCCGGATGGCGAATTTCTTGCCGGCGTTACCGTTGTGTGATCGCTGGGAGATGGACGCAGCAATTCTCGTTGACGACACAACAGGGGAAACGCATCGATTCACACTCGATCAGACTGTCGGACTTGAGTCTCACTACAGTGCTGGCAAACGGTTCGACAGCGACCTCGAACGAACACTGGCCCAGAAATGGGAGCGAGCGACGACCGATTGGGAGTTAGTCCGCGAAGACGACGTCCTCGATATCGGCGAGGAAGTGTTGATTCCTGATTTCGCGATCGAACATCCCGATGGCCGACGGGCGATTCTCGAGATTATGGGATTCTGGACGCCTGAGTACCTCAAGTCAAAGCTCGAGAAGATTCGCCGGGCAGATGCCGAGAATCTGATCGTTGCTGTTTCAGAGAATTTGGACTGTGCTCGTGATGAGTTCGGTGAGGCAAGCGATCGTGTGCTGTGGTTCAAAACTGGGATTCACGTTTACGATCTCGTAGAGGTATCGGAGGCTCATGCAGTTCGCGTCTTTTAGAGATTGCAGATCCCAATTGAAGCGCACTATCGGAGACGATGACTACGGTGACCTCGTGGCTGTGTTACTGAGTGATTATGCTTGGCACCTCATCTCCGGTCGGGTTACGCGTTCTTTACGCTAACATGATCTTGAGGACGCGCCAGGCTCGTAGTAGTCCACCCCAAGAGGGTGTCATAGAACGGTTCACATACCCCTCTTCGATTACCCGACGAACGGTACGTACAGGGCGAGTAGATACCGTTCACCCAAGAGGTGTTGCTGGGCCGATAGCGCCTGCAATGAATACATCAGCAACGAATAGCAGGAATGCAAACCACGGTTGAAACTTGTGTTCAGACGTGGTGGCAGAAGCATAGACATAGGCTGCTAAGCTGACAACCATACTGAAGCATTCTATTCTGTCGATATAAATTTCGTTATGCCGTCGTTCAGTTCGCACATCTACGTAACGGTTGGTTCACCGAAATAGGGATGAAAACAACTCCATGAGAATAGTTCTATGACACCCTCCACCCCAAATCAAATGACTGCAATCGTTCAAGGCCGCAGGCTGCTGCCTTGAGAAGTGTCAGTCACAGTTTCATCGGTACTCTCTACAGGTGGTACGTATAGGTGAAGTTGTCTACAGCTTTTTCAAAAGATGACTATCTGGAAAATAGATTCCAAGAAATCGGTTTTATCCCGTTGCAGGTGCTGGATGATTGCTGTTATCACGCCGTGCGCTAACGCTGAGAGCTATTGCAGCAGTCAATAAGCCCACTGCCGAGACTATGAAAAACCATCCTAGCCAGAGACTGAAGACGGAAATTCCTACGCTAACAATTGCAGTTCCCCATGTTATGCGTCGATGGTTGGTCCATGTAGCGATTCCGCCGATAGCGACGAGGCTTAAGAGGAGAACTGCCCAGAAGAACAGCGTGGAAGCATTGCTACCAGCACTCCCAACAAGATAGTCGATGCCCGCTACACATCCTTCGGTTCCACCACTTGTCTGAGAACACGAGACTGAACCGAATGCGCCCATGAGATAGAGAAATCCGGCTCTGACTTTATGAGAATCCTGTTTAAGCCCCAAGTCGGTGAACGAATGCGCTGGGGTTGAAGGAGACCGTC
>NZ_JAAVUO010000043.1:0-25676 GCF_012163165.1 Natronococcus sp. JC468 | reverse complement strand
TGCTGGAGCCACACAGTGTCGAGACCGAGGTCCCGTCGGCGCACGCGCCGACGAGGACCTCGTAGATGTCCTCAGCATCGATTTCAGCATTAGCGCCGAGATTGAGAGCAACTTCCTCACCGAGAGCGTTGACGAGAAAGTTAAGAAGCTGGTCTTCGTGGATTTCATTGTCTGCTTGCTGCTGTTTGCTAGGCACATTCGCAGCAAGCAGACGTTCTAACTAACCGGCTTTGTGAAGTACTGATTATGTGTTGACTCACTACGCTTTTCGTCTGAACCCCGCGAAGAGATCGCCAATGAGTTCGGCGTGATCGAACGGAATCGAACCCTCCAGATGCCCGTCCTTGTGTGGGCGCTTGTAATCGGTTTCTTACCAGCGACGTCCGACTGGAGGGGAATTGTGTCCGAAATGCAGCGGTTGAGACACTTCGTCTGGAGCGAATTCCAGACGAGTTCGATTATATGTTCAACATTGTTACCCCACCAGTGGTGGTTTCAGACCATGGAAGCTGTTCGTGCTTGGGTTCCCTATCTCGAGTCTCCTGGCTCGTCGGCTATGGAGGGAGGTGACGGTCGTATACGTTCCGGCGGTGGCCGACTGCCTCAACGATGAGAGTATCCTTAGCTTTGTCCCATGTTATGATTGCGCGATAGTCACCGGCACGGAGTTTGTAGTATGGATATCCAGAGAGTCGTTCAAGCCGGTGCTCGGTCCACTCAGTTGCCTCATCAACTTTATTCATGACTCGATCGGCGATCTGTGGATCAAAGTTCTCAAGGTGGTTGATCGCCTGCTCGGTATACTCGACGTTTGTCATTCCTCGCCGTCGAGTCCGAGTCGTGTACGGACATCATTGGCACTGTGGGTTTCGCCATGCTCCCGCTGCTCGCGACTGGCAGCGAGGTCCTCGAGCGTTTCCTTGGAAAGCTGTACCGTCGGTTCGACCCAGTCACGGAGGGCATCGCGAATTGCCTCAGATCGTGAAGTGTAGCCACGACGCTGGTACTCTTCGTCGATTTCCTCGAGCAATTCTGTCGGGACTCGGACGTCGATTTTGGTTGTCCCATTACTATCTTTTCCGCCGGGGCCGCCAGTATCAGTACTCATTACTCTGTGAGACGCCTGTCGCACAGAAAAGATTTGCGCCTTTCTTCAGACTTACTATCGACACGTTGGGGGGTATTATAGTTGATTAGGTTAAATGATTTTGTTGAAATACTCAGTAAGTAAATATCTCGTCCCGTTGCGGCCAGTACAGGCTGTGCATAGACCGTCTATGGTGAGGACATGATGCCAAGTCTATTTGCTACCAGTACTCCACTCTCTAGATATGCCCTCACTTGAGGAGTTTGAGGAAACCTTCTGGAAGCGGCACTCGAATCCGAAAAGCGGCTGGAGTCGTGTACTCGTGCTCCCCGTCCTTCTCTATGCGGTATATCATCGAAGTTGGAAACTCGCAGTTATTACGGTGGTATTTACAGCGATCAACCCGCTGCTGTTCTCATCACCGGAGAACAACGATGCGTGGATGACTCAAGTAGTGCTTGCCGAAAGGTGGTGGACGGAAGAGCAAGAACAGGGTGTGATTGGGGTATCATATCCGAACGTACTCAACCTGCTCAACATCCCGGTGACGGGTTACTCATTTGTCTCCGCTTATCGGAAACAGCCGATTAGAGCAACGCTGGGTGGACTGGCTTCTATGATATTGAAACTCTGGTACGTTGGGAGTCTTGTCCGCCGGTATGACGAAGAAATGTCTGAGTGAATCGTTGAGGCCAATCGCAGGCTTTAGCGAACTGCTGTTTTAGATATTGTATGTCTGAAGAATAGTATTTCTACCGAGCCATTATGGAGCACATCTAGGAGATAAAACGCGAGGGTGTCAAACGAGGGATCAAGTTCTGGGAGTGAATAGCCATATTTACTAGCGATAGATCAACGATGCAATACCACGACAGTACCTCGTACGAACACTACGATCGAGCTCTCGAATCGCTCGTCGGCGGCGTCAACTCGCCCGTCCGGGCGGCACCACAGCCGACACCGACGTTCGTCGACCACGGTGAGGGTGCCGAGATCATTGACACCGACGGGAACCGCTACACCGACTATGTCATGGGCTACGGGCCGCTTTTGCTCGGACACGACCTCCCCGATTCCGTCCGGGAGACAGTATCGAGGGCGGTCGACGATGGCCCGATGTACGGCGTCCCGACCGACGTCGAGGTCGAACTCGCGGAGTTCGTCATCGATCACGTCGAAAGCGTCGAGCGACTTCGGTTCGTCAACTCCGGGACCGAAGCGACCGCTGCGGCCGCACGCCTCGCACGCGGGTACACAGGCCGAGACAAGATTGTCGTCATGCAGGGTGGCTACCACGGCGGCCACGAGTCCTTTCTCGTTGACGGCGACGTCGACGACCGGAAGCCGGGCAGCGCGGGCGTCCCGGACGCCTTCGCCGCGGAGACGATCCCGGTACCGTTCAACAACGAGGATGCGATTCGGGACGTCTTCGACCGCCACGGATCGGACATCGCAGCCGTCCTGACCGAACCGCTGCTGGGCAACTGCGGGATCGTCCTCCCGATCGAAGGCTATCACGAGACGCTGCGGGAACTCTGTGACGAGCACGGCTCGTTGCTGATCTTCGACGAAGTGATTACCGGCTTCCGGATCGGCGGCCTCGAGTGTGCACAAGGGAAATACGGGATCGAGCCGGACCTGACGACCTTCGCGAAAGTAATCGGCGGCGGCTTCCCGGTCGGCGCGGTCGGCGGCCGCGCCGAGATCATGCAGAAACTGACGCCGACGGGCGAGGTCTTCGAGTCGGGGACGTTCAACGGCCATCCGGTAACGATGGCCGCCGGTCTCGAGACGCTCCGATTTGCGAAAGCCAACAATGTCTATGCACACGTCGACGACCTCGGAGAGCGTCTCCGGTCCGGCTTACAGGATATCGTCGAAGACCATGCCCCCGAGTACACGGTTGCCGGAACGGGATCGATGTTCAAACTGCTGTTTACGCGGGAGGCTCCCGAAACGATGGACGGACACTGCCGGGCGGGCTGCAAACAGCGACCCGACTGTCCGCGATACGACCTGTGTCCGAAAACCGGCGCCGACGTTCGTGCCGGCGAGACCGACCGGTGGAAGCGCATCTTTTGGCCGGCGATGGCCGATCGTGGCGTTCTCCTCCCGCCGAACCAGTTCGAGAGCCAGTTCGTCAGCTACGCCCACATCGAGGACGACATCGACCAGACGCTCGAGGTCTATCAGGAGGTGCTTACGAAGCGAAACCGATAACGAGCGGCTTTGCGGGCACGGTTCGGACACCCGGATGAAGGGCACTTTTTAAATAAGGAAAACCGCAAGACGTCGAAACGGTGACCGTGGAGCGAAACCCGTGATACCACCATCTAGTCTCTGACACAAGTGAGACTCAATCGACGAGCAGCGAAGAGTCGACTACTTCAGCACACTTCCCAAGGGAAGTGAGTCACCCATCTTTCAATAAGGATCCCGCGACAGCTTCTGAAACACCGTTCTACACCAGAAGTGCTGAACTACTTGACTTCGCACGTTTATCTTCGTTCGACGCCTAACTCTCGTAGATGCCCAAATGCTCCCGATTACGTCGTTTCTCTCCTGCACAGACCCGATCGACGAATTAGACACGTTCTCGTATCATCAGAAACATCACGCGAAAACGTACGTAACCGGTCTTGTTGCGGCCAGCAACAAGACCGTAGACGGCATCGCTACGCACGTTTTACCGGCGAAAAGCGAACGAGCGCTCAACAAGTTCCTCACTGAATACGACTGGGATGAGGATCGCCTCAACAGGGAACGACTGGAGCTTCTTCAGACTAATAACGAAACGCGGTGGAGCAGTGAAGGTGTCGTCATCATCGACGACACCTTCACGCACAAAACCGGTGAGAACATCCCGAACGCCGGGAAATTCTACGATCATTCTACTCGCGGACATATCTGGGGACAGAATCTCAGCTACGCGATTTACGCAGACAAGAAGACCACCTACCCGCTGTGCTTCAGACTCTACGAGAAGCACAGCAAAACTCGCGTCCAGCTAGCGAAAGAACTTGTCGATGAGTGCATCGAGATAGGTGTCCCGGCGGACACCTATCTCTTCGATATCCCGTATTGCTCGGGTGAATTCATCGATCATCTCGAAGGATACGACAAAGAATGGGTCTCTGCAATCAAAAGTGATCGAAACGTCGTCTACGCAAGCGAACGGATGCGTGTCGATGCGCTGGCCGAGCGCATCGACACGCAGCCACGCACTGTCGATAGCGAGATCTACCATATCTGGACAAAGAAGCTACAGGTATCGAAGCTAGGGAAGGTGAAGGTGCTGATCACGGAGAAGGAATCGAGTGACGAAGACGGTGAGAGGAGCATCAAGTACATCGTGAGCAACAAGATCGACGCGCCAGCGAGCCATCTCATCGCGTTATACGCGATGCGATGGCGGATCGAGACGTTCTTCAGAGACACGAAGCAGGACCTCGGTTTGGGAGACTGCGAGTTGCGAAGCCACGCAGGTGCCAGTCGCCACTGGCACCTGCTGATGCTCGCCTACAGTTTGCTGAAGCTCGGTGTTGCACAAAGCGCTCTGGGAACGGTGCTCTCACGAGCCACATCTCTTCGAGCTGATCTTAAGCTCTCGTTCCGTGAAGCCATCCAAAATCTCCTTTCATGGGCTCTTTCCAGCCCAAGCCGAAGCATCGATGATCTCATGCATGAAGTCGATGACCTCTTCATATAGGTGCGAAGTCAAGGAACTAGACAGTGCCACTATCCTTTATATTAATAATGATTATATTCATAGGGCAGGTGAATAGCGTAAAACAGTTCTATGATATTGACCTCTAGCACACGTAATGGTACGCTCGTCCCCTGACCTCTTGGCGGATCTTCCTCCAAGTGCAAAGCTTGTCTTCTTGGTTCTTGCCCAAGAGGGCCCGCTTACCCAACAGGAACTCGTTGAAGAATCACGGTTAGTATCACGGACGACGCGGTACGCACTCTCTGAGCTGGAAGAGAGTGGGTTAATTGAGAAGAACATCTCGTTCAAAGATGCACGGCAGCGTATTTATTCGCTTTCTGAAGAGGGTGAAGCGATCGAGCAGACTATCGACAACTGACAGTACGCTCAAGGCGAATCCTCAGTATCTGTCCAAAGACGTAGACCTCGTTGAGACGCAAGAAGGCGAGATACTCGAGTGTCTCCTTGATCCCGCGCCGAATCGTGTCCTCGCTGGTGCTATTCTTCACCTCGACGATCAAGTACTCCTGATCGCCGTCCCCGGAGATGATCTCGAGGAGAGTAACCGACGCCGGCGCCGAGCTCCAGGACGACGCCTCGAGACGGCTGATCTTACCCAACGTCGGGGCGACTCTCCAGAGAGTGTAGGTTAAGACCGTTGACCTAGAGAACTTTCCCACCGAATCAGTAGATTAGCGTGTGACCGACGACGTCGAGACTTACGAGTGTCCGTCACCCGACTGATCGAGGACGTTCGGAGCACAGGAAGAATTTACTGAGCATATCAATACCGAACACGCCGGTGAGTACAAGCGTGACGATTGGCCCGATACACCGGCCGGTCGGCAGGCGCGTCGTGATCGTGAGGAGAGCGACGAGGAGTGAGCTTAGCCAACGTTGGAGCGTATACAGGGGAAGGAGTGAACAGTATGTTCAAAAATGATAGCGTCACGAATCCGGTTCAAGGGCCTGAACGCTTACCGAGATAAAGTAGACGAACATGAACAAGAAGAATCCGACAATGAGCGGAATGAGCCGCTGATCAATGACAGCAAGTTCCAATATTGCTGATACAGCGATCCCGCTTATGAAAACTAGTATCACGAACCCACCAACCGCATAGTAGAACCGGAGATCGGATTCAAAGTAGCTTTGAATTCCCATTACGCTCTGTTGGCGACTGGCGACGAAAAGTACAGTGAAGTTCGCACAGTCTGCACTATCTCTGTATCGGCTATTCCAAGTGAAACCTTCTGAAATAAGGTGGTGAGACAACTTCTCACTCCATCTGCATTGGACGATGCAATCACAACTACTGGAAGATTTAGAAGATGAGACTACAGTCGGGTTAGCAGGCCTATAGAGCGTGAATTCAGAAAATCCGATGTGGATTCACAACCGCTACAACATTGTTCGATATTAGTCACTAATTCTCGATACACACAAGTCCAGCATCGGTTAACTGTCTAGTATGTCCCAGCCAACGGTGGCTGTTCTCCGGCCCGACGACAGCCGTATCATTGAGGCGGTCGAGTATCTCCAGTCACTCGGTGTGTCCCCGATTCCAGACCCGATGCTGGCAATCATGCCGACTGGTCAAATTCCACAACATGCGGACTACTGTATTTTCACGAGCGAGACCGGTGTCGACCTGGTTGCGAAAGCTGGGTGGCAACAACGGGATACCACTGTTTGTGCCGTCGGAGATCAGACCGCAACCGCATTACGCGATCGGGGTTATTCAGTCGACGTCGTTCCGTCGACGTTCACATCCACAGGACTCGTCGACGAGTTGTCTGCCGATGTCAAGGGTCAAACTGTCGAACTCGCCCGGAGTGCACACGGTAGCGGCGTGCTCGTTGAAGGACTAAAAGCAGCTGGTGCAGTCGTCAGCGAAACGCACCTGTATCGCTTGGAACGACCGCAGACTGCGGGACAGTCAGTTTCACTTGCGGTAGACGGTGAACTGGACGGGATACTATTCACGTCGCCAAAGACGGTTTCGCACTTCGTTGAGATTGCGATTGAACGCGACGCTGTCACTACATTACAACGCGGGCTAGAGAAGACAATTGTTGGTGCGATAGGAGCACCGACAGAACGTGCTGTCAACAAGCATGGGATGGCTGTCAATGTCATGCCGGATACAGTGGATTTTACGCAGCTTGCCGAGGTCACCGTCCGTCGAATTCGGGTGACTCAACAGTAAGCTCATTCCGTCTCTGATCTTCTAGATGGCTCTGAGTGTTCACAAATACCTCACTATGAACCACGTTATTCCGATAAAGGGGGAAGCAGTACCAAACACGAACGGTGTTTGACGATAGCCGAACACCGCTGTGGCCCCGACACTGAGCGGCGGGCGACCATCGTCCCGAGTCTGAGCGGGCTTTCATCCCATCAGTGCCGATCTGGACTTCAAGTGCTTTCAATAGATGTTTTTGGCTGTGAGCACTACCGGGATCAATGAGGCCCAATGCATTATTTGAGGACATAGCCTCATCACTTCCATTTATTTCCCCTGAGGAACAGCGGCTTTTGCTAACGACCGTGTTTCTTTTCGTCACTGGGTTGCTTTTGATTCTTCTTCCACGAGGTCCTCGCTACTTGAGGCGGATGTTGAAGAATGAAAGTATTCATGAGCAGTACGACGAATTGAACGAGTATCTTCCGCTCGGGTGGATTGTACGCAGCATTTTTCGGATCGGTCAGGTAGTGGTTTTGGGTAGCGGACTCGCTGGAGTACTTCATCTCTGGGGATATGAGTCACCAGTGTGGTACACCGTAGAGTTAGTTACAGCTATGTGGCCAGCACTCTCACGGTTGTTAGGAACTGGTTTTGTACTTATCTGTGCATATCTCGGAGTGGTCGCTACGTCCTCTTGGATAGACGCCTTTTCTACAAACACTTCCGGAATTGACCGACATGATCGTGAGATCATCACACGTGTATTACAGCTTCTTCTTCTTATCGTCGCGGCGCTTTTCGTTCTCACGATATGGAATTTCGACATTTCTAATCTTCTTGTTGGAGCTGGTCTTATTGGAGTCATTCTCGGATTTGCCGCACAGGAAACACTTGGTTCAGTCATTGCAGGGTTCATTCTGATGTTTTCGCGTCCATTTGAGATTGGAGATTGGATCGTTGTTGGCGAAGATCGTGGGATTGTTACCGAGATTACGATCGTCCACACTCGAATTCGTGGCCCGAATGGAGAGCATGTAGTCATCCCAAACGAAGTGATCGGAAGCCAGAGGATACGGAACCGGAGCAAGGAAAGTAGACTACGATTTTCGGTCGATGTTGGTGTTGACTATGATGCGGATATCGAGGCCGCCCGGGAGGTCGCTCAAGAAGCAGTAGAATCAATTGAGATGGTCGAAGAAACACCGTTTCCATCGGTACGGATTGAGGAGTTAGCGGACTCCTCAGTTGTTCTTCGGATCCGATTCTGGATTAGGAAGCCGAATACAGAAAAGATGTGGAAAGCAGAAGACGAAGTACTCGAGACAGTGAAGACAGCACTCGATGATGCCGATATCAATATTCCGTACCCACATCTCCGATCAGTCACAGAAGAGAAATAACATTCTCAAAATGAAGGAATTCTAACTTTACATTTTTATTTATAGTTATTAAACCATCAATCTGAACTCCGAATTCACCAATTTCGAAGCCGAGCGAGAGACTTGCTCTGTTGGGTACGCGAGGTAAGCCGTGCTGGTCAAGAAGGAAGATCCTGATGGGTCTTGACCAAAACACTGGAGTGGTAGCCGATCAGCCGGCGACGGTTGTCCCGCCGTCGTCCTCGCCGCCGCCGTCCTGCGGCACCGTCTCGGGACGCGCGTCGCCCCGACTGCGATCGACGGCGACGCGGGCGGTGCCGCTGGTTTCGTCGAACACCAGATGTGTGTGGGGGTAGGCGATCTCGACGTCGGCGTCCTCGAGCCGGTCCCAGACTTCCTCGTGAATCTTCGAGCGCATCATCCGTGGCAGGTAGGGGCGTTCGACCCAGAAGTTAAGCTGGAGTCGAACACCGTGGTCAGCGAAGGATTCGATGAACGCCCGCGGCTGGGCAGGATACTTCGTCCCACCCATCGCGATCCCCGGCCCGCCCTCAACGACGCCGTCGATCCCCGCGGCGGCATCCTCGAGTAGAGCCCGTGCCTGTTCGAGATCACCCTCGTAGGTAACGAGAAAGGGAATCGAGACGCGGGTACGCTCGTCGTCGGCCGAGAGGTTAACGACGTCCCGACTGCGGATCGTTGAGTTCGGAACGACTAGAAAGGTGTTCTCGAGGGTACGGATTTTCGTGTACCGCAGCGTAACGTCGACGACGTAACCACTTTCCTCTCGGTCGACGAGTTCAATCATATCACCGACCTCGTAGGGTCGGTTCGCGAGGATGAAGAAGCCGCCGACGATGTCGCTGGCGACCGGTGCCAGGGTGACGCCGATTACGGCCGAGAGGATGGTTGCTGATAGCACGAGGTCGGAGAGTTCAACGCCGTAGATACCGAGTACGGCGAAGGTGGCGAGAACTAGTACCGCCGCTCGAACCGCTCGCAACAACACTTCGGCGACAGATCGTCGCTGCATCCGCTCGAGAACCTGCGGTCGACTCGCCTCGGTGACCAGTCTCGAGCCGTACCAAGCGACGAGAACGACGATGGTTGCCGCCAGCCAGTTCGGGATCGATTCCGAGACCACGCCGAGATCCGTTGCGGCGAGCTCGAACGCGAGTGCGTGCATAAGGTGTCGATTGACCGCGAACGGAAAGTGCGTTCGGCCGGCGGGATCATCTTCAACGTCACGCTGTGATGGCAAGGCGATCGATTCCGAGTGGTAACATCTTGTAGACTAATATGAAAGTAAGAGGACAACGTGAACTCTGTTCCGACACGAGCCGAGCAGACCGTGGCCGCTGTCGTGATTTTCGCTGGCCTACTGGCAGTACTGGCAGTTACACTCAGTTCCGTGTTAGCTGCCGTCGTGTTATTCGTTTCATTCACCTGTAGAGTGATTATGAACGCTCGCGTTGGGACCGGGGGCTGCTGACGTTCGGGTCTCGAGGGTGTCACAAGGATGACTCTGAATATCACTATGTGGTGTCCTCGCCGTCTTCGGCTCGAGAGCAGCTGACCGGTATCAACAATCCCCTACAGAAGAGCGACGAAAGACGCTTATCAGCGGATTGGAAACCTGCAATAGGGGCGCAGTGAACCCCTTGGGGTCAAACACCGAGGCACTCGGCCTGTCCAGCCTGTAGAGCAGAACTGTTAATCCAGAGTATGTCTGTATCATGGGCTATGGGACATCATAGTAACCTTGATCACGCCTACTGGGCGAAAAGAGGGTTCCTGTTTGGTCTGGGACTATTCTTACTCGGCGCCAGCGGTGAGATTCTTGGTCAGATGTTCTTCAGTCCCCTTCCCTCTTGGGAACACACACTATTCACTTTGCTCATTGGTATTGGAATCATTACGGGGTTTTTCTCACCGTGGATCTTTGGAGTAGCACTCCCCCTTATTGACTAAGAGTATCGATACGAATTTATTGCAAAAAAGAGTCAGCGATGTACGATTGACTGTTGTCACTAATATCAGAGTTATCGACGAGATGGCCGAATATGTTCGATAAGTGCCTGCTATCGCCCGATGAGGGGGATTAGTCTTATAGCCATCGCTTCCGATACTCAGACTATGACAAGTGGTCTCGAGTACCCATGGTGGCTTCGGATCACACACTGGTTTAACTTCTTTTTCATCATCTTGTTGTTCCGAAGCGGGTACGAGATCCTCATGAGCCATCCTAAGCTCTATTGGAGTGATGACGCTAAGCCAAGCGATGTATGGCTCCGAGTCGGTGACGAGGAGCGGACGACCGATTTTGATAAGGAAGCCATCGACGGGGAGGACCTCTGGGCGGCCGAAGATGAGATCGATCCGCCGTCGTCGCTGATATCGCTCCCGGGACGGGATGCCATTGGAATGGGGCGCCACTGGCATTTCTGGGGGGCAATCGGATGGATCGTCTGCGGTGTCCTCTACGTGGGAGCGCTCCTCATCTCGGGCGAATGGACGCGGTTCGTGCCGACATCACTCGAGATTTTCCCGCAAGCGTGGGACGCGCTGGTCGCGTATGCACAACTCCAGATTCCCCATACTGAGGGGTACAACGCGCTCCAGCAACTCACGTACTTCGGCGTTATCTTTGTCCTCTCGCCGCTGATGATCCTTACCGGGATCTTCCAGGCTCCGGTCTTTCGGGCGAAGTTCCCCGACTGGTTCGGGACGAATCGACAGTTTAACCGGAGCCTCCACTTCATCGGCTTTGTCGCGTTCAACATCTTCCTGTTCGTTCACGTCGCACTCGTCGCCGCACACGGATTCTGGGCGGAGATGGGCAAGATCGTCCTCGGGAGTGAAGCAGCATCAACCGAACTGACGATCGCACTCACCTTACTAGGCGTTGCGATCGTTATAGGGTTTGCCGGCTTTGCCACTTGGATCTCACTAAAACGTCCGTATCGGACACAGAACGCGCTCGAGATCGGCGTCGATCCGCTCCTAAAGGGACTCTTCCACCACGTCTCGTTCGTCGAGGGCGACGATAGGCCGGAAGCCTCGGAGTTCGCCCGGGTCAACGGCAAACCGCCGCGCAACGACGAGTACCGGACTCATTTCGAGAATGACTTCGAAGACTGGACAATCACGGTCGACGGACTCGTCGAGAACGAACTGGAACTGACCCCTGAGGAGATCCGGGAAATGGACAAACAGGAACATATCACCCGCCACGACTGCATTCAAGGGTGGACTTACTACGCCAAATGGGGCGGCGTCCCGCTATCGGCGATCATGGACCGCTGTGAACCCCACGAGGACGCGGAGTGGCTCGTCTTCTGGACGCTCGACGAGAAGTGGGAGTACTCTGAGGACGGCCCCTTTGAGGAGGTCGATGACAACGTGCCGGAATTCTACTACGAGGCCATCCGGATGGACAAGGCCCGCGAACCCCGGTCGATTCTGGCCTACGAGATGAACGACGATAATCTGCCCATCGCCCACGGTGCGCCATACCGACTTCGGATCGAGAGCCAACTAGGTTACAAGATGGCGAAGTGGGTCACCCGGATCGAGTTCGTCGAGGACTTCGAGGACATCGGCAAGGGCTACGGCGGCTGGCGCGATGACGTCCTCCACTACTATCCCAATAGCGCAGACATCTGACTGTCGCGACCGATAGTCTCTCGAGCGCGGTTCAAAACCGGTCATCACTTCGAATCGGCGGCACGACCGATCCCGAACACGGCGTACAACAGTGTTCGGCCCGACGCCCTGGCCGCACCACAGAGCGTGAGTCCGCACACGAACAGTGCGAACCAGCCCCAGTACTCGGGAACGATCCGGAGTGTATTGAAAGTCTGAATCCCTCCGAGGTTTAGTGTGCAGGCGGTGTACATCCCCATCGGGAAGACCCGCCCCCATGTCGCTGGCTCGTACGTGTTCAGTCGCCGACCGACCGCGATGCGCGACCACGGTACGAGGGTGACCCACAGCGGCGGTTTACTCTCAATATCACCGGTGAGAAATTTCCAGATGTCGACGACGAGCAATAGCGGAATCCACCACGACGCGATCGCCCACGCGAGAAACGTGACCCCGAGAATCACCGGTGCGTACGGCTCCCAGGCGGGAATTGACTCCAGACGTGGCCCGAGCGTCGACCCAGCCAACGTTGTGATCGCTGCGGCGCCCATCGTGATCCAGTATGGTCCCGTCCAGTCTGATGGGCGGACGTTTCCCTCGAGGAGGCGGTACGCCACGATCGTGACGATGACGAAGTAGAGGACGTATCCCGCTCCGTAGTAACTCATGCTCAGCAAGACGATGTCGGCCGCGTACGAAGACAGTTCGTTCGAGAGCAACCCGCCTAGAACCGCGAGTGACTGCATACAGACAATCACCAGGAGGAACGCACCGTCGATGCGCTCGCTGACCGCTGTTTTCCGGGCGCCAATAAACTCCGTCCCGAATAGGTAATAGAGTAAGATCGGCGTTACGACAAGGGTCATCGTCCAGAGCGCGGTCGCGATCGTGATCGCCTCGAAGAACAGGACGAACTGCGTGCCGACGGTGTTAGTGGCGACGACGAACGTAAGTGTTCCCCAGTGGCGCTCTCGGTTTCGAAGATCGGCAGCTACGCGGCGCGGAAATGCCACAATTTTGACTATGAATAAACCGATGAGAACTACGTAGGAAGCAATAGTAAACACTGCAAGCGGCCACGAAACCGTCCCGATGTCCAATTCAAGAAATGCGATCGAAATGATACCAGTTGACATGACGAGTCCGAAGTATGCCGGATCAAGTTCGCGAAGTGGATCCATGACTCCGCTCATAGCCCGAAACATATTGGCCGGTTTTCCGCCGATCGGACTCTCATCTCTCGTCATTGCGGGGTATCAGTCTATCGTTCATTCTGTGACTTGATAGGAAAGTACTGTTGCTCTAGTGTTCTATAACGCTACTATCTATCGGTCGGTACCAAATTATCAGGGGAAAACGCCGAAACGGAGAAAGCACATACGTTTGCTCGCTTGCACCAGTTTAGTGAATGCCAGGGTTGTGGATTCGTTTTGCGAGCGATAAGCGATGCTGATCCTGACCCACTAAATTGGAATTCGTGCCCCGAATGTGACGGCACAGACTTCGAGCTTATCGATACGTGATTCATCTGTACTGATCAGAATAGATCGGCTCTTGTGTTCGAGTCAAAAGCGTTCGACCAATGATCTTGACACTAGATTCGTACATAATCTCTTTTCTACCATTATCCGAATAGAGATGGGCTCATACCCTGTAGCCACCTATTAGTTCGGGTGAGTCACGTTGCAGGGTACTATGAGTAACGAAGTCCCGGGAACGCTTTCGGTTGAGATAAACGAGCTTGGAAGAACACGGCACGTACCGTCAGCTCATGTCGATCAACGTCGGTAGGGAGAGAGATCTTGGATCGCGTTCCGATCTACAGGATGAAACTCCCGATCGGCCGCACCGGTCATACGGCCAAGTGTAAGCCAATGAGTGGTCCCCTCGGTTCCACATTGGATGCACCGACCAGCGAGTCGTGCCTCAATATTGCTCCCATCGACACCAATTTCGGCGAAGCCTTCGGCGAGAAAGTCAGTCACTTCGCAGTCACAGAATTCGATGTCAGTAAACCACCAAAGATTGCTAACGCCGAGTTCCCGCGTTCCATTAACACTCAGCCAGGCACCCCTATCGACGTGACGAACTGATATCGGCACAAGGGTCCTACGTTCGTCCGGATACTATGAGTATCGTCGAGCACAAGATTAGCCATTGTCACGTACACGAATGTAATTCCATTCAGGGCAAAGAAGAGGTCGACTCCTCACTATCACTCGCCAATATAAACAGAGCAATATCTCTCATCCCGAATTACGTCACTTTGGTCGTCTGCTTAGCATACAGATCGTACACAGAGGGGGGAGGGCTCCCTCGGTTCGTTTTTGAAAGACCAGAACGATCGTACTGACACTAATGGACGACTCGAGATATCACACTGAAACCGTCGCTACACAATTCGATTGGCGCAATGTAGGCGTCACAGATGCCGGAGATGTCGTCTCACCAATCCACCTTACCACCACGCACGAAATGCGTGCTCCCGGTAATGTGGATCACGAATACAAGTACACTCGGTTCGGAAACCCGACACGTGATGCACTTGAGGTGCGACTCGCACAACTTAGTGGTGCCGAACACGCCATCACATGTGCGTCAGGAACGGCTTCGATAGCAGCGACCTGCCTATCTATTGTCGAGTCGGGCGACCACGTCGTCGCATTCGACGGCATCTACGGGGGGACAAGACTTCTATTCGAGGAATTATTGGTCAACTCGCTTGGCGTCACCGTTGAGTATGTTGATGCGACGGATACAGACGCTGTTGATGAGGCAGTTACCGATGAGACCACGCTTGTATGGATGGAGTCGCCGACGAATCCGTTACTGCGGCTCTGTGATCTCTCGGCAATAGCCGACATCACAGCGTCGGTCAATGCAACCTACGTCGTTGACAATACGTTTGCGACACCGTACTTCCAGCGCCCTCTCGATCACGGGGCCGATATCGTCGTTCACAGCACGACGAAATATCTCAACGGACACAGCGATTCGATGGGCGGGGTAGTTCTGACCAACAGCAAATCGAGCGCAGAAGATATCGCTCACACACAGTCGTATAACCTCGGAGGAACGCTTGCACCTTTCGACAGCTATCTCACGCTCCGTGGACTTCGGACGTTTCCTCTCCGAATGGATCGTCACGAGACAAATGCCGCGAAAATCGCGACATATCTCGCCGATCATCCTGCGACGATTCGAGTCAACTACCCTGGACTAGAGAGTCATGCCCAGCACAATCTTGCCGAGCAACAGATGGACGGTTTCGGCGGTATCGTCTCGTTCGAACTGGACGCGACGAGTGCAGAGACGCGGGCTGTCCTCGAGGAACTTGACGTGTTTATATTAGCAGTCAGTCTCGGTGGAACGGAGTCGCTTGCGGATCACCCTGCAACAATGTCCGCATCGTACCTTACCGAGGAAGAACGGACCGCTGCAGGGATATCGGACTCATTGATTCGAATTCCTGTCGGTATTGAACACGTCGACGATCTGATCGCAGATCTCGAAACAGTGCTCGCGAAACTGATAAACTCCTGATGCAGACGAATCTATTTGCCTAGAACTGGTGTCACCCAATCCCTTATCGGGGTCACACACGTACTTCTGACTATGGCTAACTATCCTCATGATCATGACCACGGTCATGGCGAAACTAAACCGGTCACGGACAGCACACACGACAACTCATGGTCGGCCAACCTAGAGAAGCCACAGTACGCAGACGATCGCACCTTACTAGTGCGACACGCGGTTGAGGCCATCGAACACACGACTAGCAGCCACCATGTTAATCTCGTTACGCACGAAGCGCATGGCCACCCCGAGACGTACCTCTACGATGAGCTCGCCAAGGAATTCAGGAGTTCGGACGTTCGATGGGAGTACATTGAACAATGCGGCTGTGGCGGGCATGTTGTCCGCGCCTACATCGAATAATGGACTCCACAAGCTCTCGGAAGAAGACAGAGACAACAAAGGGGACTGGCTACAAGGACACACCCCAGCAGCAACGGCTTGATCGGAAGCAAGAGCGGGCAGAGGCTGCTCAGTCGCAAGCGATAACAGAAACGGTTGCTCGATCCGATACCGAAACGATCCACCTCGAAGTATTCCGGTATGATCCCGACGTCGAGAGCAAACGGGAGCCCCGGTTCGACGAGTTCCACGTTCCGTACGAACGGGGGATGACTGTTCTGGACGCGCTCATCTATGCTCGAGATGAGTTCGACTCATCACTCACGTTTCGGCACTCTTGCCGAATGGCCGTCTGTGGCAGTGATGGGTTCTTTATTAACGGACGACAGCGACTAGGCTGCCAAACACAAATTTCGGATCTCGACGTACCAGTCCGTGTAGAGCCGCTTCCCCACCAACCCGTGATTAAGGACCTCGTCGTCGATATGGACCACTTCTATGAACGGATGGAGGCCGTTGAACCCTACTTCCAACCTGACGATCTCTCTGACGATGACCTGAAAGAACAGCGACAGAGTCGGAAGAACCGCGAGAAGATCAAGATGGCTTCCCGCTGCATTCAATGTGGCTGTTGCACCTCATCGTGTAATCCTTCCCAAACTGACGAAGAGTACATTGGTCCTGCGGCTATCGTCAAGGGGTATCGGTTCTATTTCGATGAACGAGAAGGAAAGGACGTGAAGGACCAACGGTTACCACTCCTGGACAAGGAACATGGGGTCTGGCAGTGTCACACGCAATTTTCGTGTACGACCGTCTGTCCGAAGGACATTCCGATCACTGAAGAAATCCAGGAATTGAAACGTGAGTCGATCAAACGAAATCTCAAATTCTAGTAATCGAGGATATTGGGTTGAGGGATCATTAAACGACGTAACTGTCAAATGTTCCACTTCACCATCTGAAACGGGAGTCAAAACTGGTTATGGTAGTAATTGTTCACCTTTCTCATCATAGACAGTGATTGCGTCTACCGGGCAAACACGAGCGGCCATTTTTGCATCGAACTCTTCTCCCTCGGGAACGTCTCGTCTGTAGTGATTAGTCTCGAATTCATCGCTCTCAATAAGCGTTGCTTTACCCACATCACGATCTTCGATGAACTTCTCCCACTCGTGAACGCAGTTGAAGATTCCTGTGCAGGTGTCACGGTCGAATTCGACTTGCATTGTGTGAATATTGAATATCGGTATGTTGTGATTCGAATCGTCCGTTTCAACGACCCGTTCTGTTCACCTGGGGGATACTGGCTGTGCTCTTCTTGGTGGTTGCTTCCGGATCGTCGTAGTAGTTTGCTCCCAAGTGGTCGTAGTACTGAATCTGGCTCTGTTGAAACTCTATTAGTTCGTCACATTCGCTGCTGAAACACCCGTCAAGCAGGTTTACGCGATGATTATTGGAATTCTGCCTCTTCGAGGTAGTTACTATTCTAGGAGGATGAAGATGCTCTGCATCTAAAAATGTGGGAACTGCCCCGCTCTTTTTATTCTTCCTTCGAATACACTAGATTGACAGAATACCAACAGCCATGACAGACAAAAAGCCAGAGATAGCGATCACGTTTAATCCGCAGGAATGGGTTGATGGACCGTACCACCTAGATGATGGGTCAGATAAACAACTAAACCCTGCCGAAAATCGGGACCCAGTGACGTTTATAGTGCCGTGGGAGGACGGGACTGACGAGGAAGGAACCGTGTTTCCTGACGAATCGTATGAAGCAAATCAGCTGCGGTCTCATCCTGCAGCTCCCGATTGGGTCCAAGACTGGGAAGGCCCGTACTATGTCCGAACGAAACTGGTTGACGACGAGTAACTGTCCCAGACAGAGCAGGTCAAGTGGCTAAAGATTTGCTGGCCGAGAGCAAAAATGCATCAGTACTCCGAACTGTAGATTTCGAGCGACTGGCTCTATTGACATCCCAGGTTAATCATCTCCGCGGCGCGTACACGTTCTATACTCGATTAGGCACACCTGTCCCTTTTGAAAACTAAAGATGAGTCGGTAGACAGACACCCATGTATGAATCGTGTATTGGTGTGAATCCTCTTTTCACGTCTGCTGAAGTCGGCGTTCGCGTTCGATGTCCCGCAATTGTGAAATTAATTCGGAATCTTCTCGTCCCGCTCATTGATTCGAACGGCCACTACCGGCGACTACGGGTGTCAACAGCGGTCGAAAACACATCTCTTCCTCGCTTGGATCAGTCCGCCGCGACGACGATCGCATTTCGGTAGCTGTCGATTGCTTTGAGAACAGCCTCCCGATTATTGTCGTCAACGTCGAACTCGGCCAGCGCGTCATCGAGGTGGGTCGCAATAGCGTTGAAGTCGTCGTGGTCGATACCCATGCCGTCATGGACCGACTCCATCTCCCCACCTGTGTACTCGACTGGCCCACCGGCGACCGAACTGATAAACTGGGCCTGATGGGCGCGTTGTCTCTGCATGTCCACGTCCTCGAAGTAGTGTGCGACCTGTTCGTCGGCGATGACGCGATCGTAGAACTCATCGACGACGGCACCGATCGCGTCCTCTCCACCGA
Source organism: Natronococcus sp. JC468 (assembly GCF_012163165.1). Classification (NCBI taxonomy): domain Archaea; kingdom Methanobacteriati; phylum Methanobacteriota; class Halobacteria; order Halobacteriales; family Natrialbaceae; genus Natronococcus; species Natronococcus sp. JC468. Next base: position 7,142 of record NZ_JAAVUO010000043.1, on the reverse strand, counting down.
GCCGATCATACAATGTGTCTGCCATACCGTACAGGTAACTACTTGAAATGGATAAACCCCGCCCCGAATATATTGGTCCAAAAGTATGTTTGTCAATAACACACACGGAAATGGGTCGTCTAATTGCAACTAGCCAGCTGGAAGACTGAGTGTTACTTTCTCGTGCAGGCGTTCACTGAAGTCGCAGACGAACGGTCAACAACGCTCTCCTGAGCCTGTCCATCCCTGGTCTTCGTCGCCAACTCGAAGTCACTGTTACCCGGTTCGGACTGTCGCTCCAGTAGAGCATCGGATGACTCATGAGGATCTGGTATCCACTTCGGAAAAACAGGAACATGTTCGGTATTATGTGTTTGTCGCTGGGGTCCGAGAGATCCCAACATGGGGCGACGAGAGTGCAATCACTCTGCCGTTCGGGGAGTTCATCGACGACATCACGGATGGACTGGAGCCGAGCGCCGGCGCCAGTTCGAGCCGATCGGTCGCAACCGACGGCGGCATAACCGTTCACGAAGCTGCGGACGACACGGAGATCCTCGAGAGCGGCGAAAGCGACCCATGGGATGGCCCATTCCCAGAGTACGACTGCTATGGCCAGCTGACAGGCGAACGGTATTTCCGGTGTCGCTCGTGTGGCCGCGAGGTACTCGAATCGATCGGCTGCGACGCTGTCGGCCACCGAACGGGTGCCGGCACGAGAGGGAGTAATGTGGCGACTCTACCCATCCCACTGCGACGTCTCGAGCAGGAGCCGCCGGAGAGCAAGCCAGATATCGACCACAAGCGCGCGGCTCGAGGCTGAGGCTCGAGTTGTGACCCGTCCCGATAAGATTGAGGAATGAGCGAGTGTCCCGTATGCGGTGAGACGATTACGAATGTTATCGTTCACGGACCGAGCGAAGCGGTGGTCTCGCCGTGCGGTCACACCGTTCCGCCGGCAGCACTCAAAGACATGGATCAGTAGTGGCACGGTCGGCTTGGAGTGTTGTACCCTGTAAGCGGGTACTAGTTTGCTTACAGGTTGTAAGCGAGTATCGTTCTTTAAGTGTGCAAGCTGAAGAGAGAGACGGTGTAACCGAGGATAGATCACGCGACCTACATTCGAGCGAGTACTGATGAACAGACGGACCAACACCAACGAGAGAGTATTGACGAGTGGCTCCGAGAGAACGGCGTCGGCCTCCAGGACGCCGACCACTACGCCGACCTCGGAGAGTCCGGCGTGAGCGACGACCGGGAGCAGTTCGGCGAGCTGCTCGAGGCGATCGAGGACGGCGAGTCGTATCGGTCGGCTGCCGAGGGACTCCCGCTCTCCCGACAGTCGCTCTCGAAGATCTACCGGGACGACGAGCGCCGGCGGTGGTATCTCGAGGCGACGGCTGAAAACGACGCCGTGCATGCTGCACTCGAGTCGGTCCAGACGGCGCCGGTTGATCGAAATCCAGCACCAAGGGACTGATTGCTCTCAATGGCTCTGATGAATCACTAGACGGCGGCGACTTTTCGTAGAAGATAACGTTGGTTGAAACGTCCATTCGGAATGACCATCCCTGCAACCTCGAGGGAATCTGCCAGTGACGAAGCGATTAGCTGGTCTCAGATAGACGCTGAGACACACCAACCCGACGCATTACAACGATTCACCAGGGCCGGTCTAAGTGATTCACATCGAGAGTGCACAACTCGCCGGCGCGAAGTCCAGCATCATACAGTAGCGCGACTATCATTTCGTTCCTATCCTGCAGGTAGGGAGCGATAGCGTCAGATAGGCATACGTCTAGGAGTAGTTTGACTTGATTCAGCTCGAGCCACGTTCAGGCACGGCCGTGGCTATCTGTATGCTGAACGTCGGGATTGCTTGGGGCGGGTTCTATGGTGGACATGGTTCTTAAACAATCTCGGTGATTCAGTCGGTCAACGTCGCAGTTTGTAGTAAACTCCGACGCTTGCCTCTCAACATGACATATCACACAGGGTGGTTACAAGAGAATGACGGATAGAACTCGCTACTTTACCGGATAGAAGAGTTCTCTAGATAATTCCAGAATGAAGAGATGGCTCGAGTGGGCTCGGTAAAGCTGAAAGAGGTATGATGTATTTTGACGCCAGGTTTGAGAGAGCTACAATAATGATGCACTGGCGAAGTTCGAGCGGGACGTTGACTTGTCCAACCATAGCGGGACACACCTGAAACGTTTCCGCCTTACAATACAGTATTCGCCTCAATGATCGCCTGACTGAAGCGCCGGCAGTTGAATTTCTCACTATTGGAAGAGTCTCATGTCTACCGATAGGTTTGGAACCCAAGGTGTACGGACCGGTATATTACCCACTTAGTTCATATAGAGTGATTGATCTATAGATATATTAAAATTATAAAAATAGTATACTGTACCATTGCAAACCTCGGTTGAATGGATAATTCCAATCCATTAAATCAAGATTTGACTGGACAGAACCGACGACAATTCATGCGAAGGACCGGTGCTGCCTCAGTCGCGGCGGCTATCGGCTTCTCCGGTCAAGCCTCAGCCGCATCTGACGATACAGGGAGGTTCAAGTCTGACCCGTACTCGCTGGGTGTCGCGTCCGGTGACCCGCTGCCGGACTCGGTCGTACTCTGGACGCGGCTCGCTCCTGAACCGTTGGAGATCGGCGGTGGCATGGCTGAAGAGGACGTCGAGGTCACTTGGACGATCGCGACCAACGAGGATCTAACCGATATCGTGCAGACGGACACGACGACGGCTAAGCCCGAGCACGCACACACCGTCCACGTCGAGGTCTTTGACCTCGAGCCAGCGACGGAGTACTACTACCAGTTCGAGGCAGGCGGCGCGGCTAGTCCGATCGGCCGGACCAAGACTGCGCCTGCGTCCGACCAGCACGTCGACGAGTTCGAGTTTGCGTTTGCCTCCTGCCAGTCCTGGCCCGACGGCTACTATACAGCCTATCAGTACATGGCCCAGGAGGAACTCGACCTCATTATCCACTTAGGCGACTATATCTACGAGTACGGCATCGAAACCGACGGCGGTATTCGGGATATGGAAATCCCCCAGGAATATTGCGACGAGACGATCTCACTCGATCGCTACCGGCTCCAGTACGGCCTCTACAAGTCCGACCCTGACCTATGTGATGCTCACGCGAGTGCACCGTGGCTAGTTACCCGCGATGACCACGAGGTCGACAACAACTGGGCCGGTGATATCCAAGAAGAGCCCTGGGATCAGGAGACCGTTGAGGAATTCCTGGAACGTCGCGCGGCCGCGTTACAAGCCTACTACGAACACATGCCATTCCGGATGGAACAAAAGCCCGACGGCCCAGACCAGAAGCTTTACCGAAATTACCAGTTTGGAGACCTTCTTGAGTTTAACGTCCTAGATACGCGTCACTATCGCGATGACCACGCATGTGAAGACGGTATCCTCGCGGAATGTCCGGCGCGCCATGACGAGGATCGTACAATCCTCGGTGATAAACAGCGTGAATGGCTCCTCGAGAATCTCGAGACCTCCGGGGTCACCTGGGATGTCCTGGCAAACCAATTGCCGATCGCTCGAATGGACTATACTGAGGGAGAGGAGGACGGCTGGCGGACCGAACAGTGGGACGGCTATACCGCCGACCAAGACGCTGTCACCGAGGCAATGGGCGAGCACGCCGACAACGCCGTGGTTGTCACTGGTGACGTCCATACGACTTGGGTGAGCGAACTGTACGATCCCAACGGTGAGACGGTCGTTGGCGCTGAGTTCGCGGGTACGTCGATTTCCTCAGGCAGCGACGGCACCGAGCTCCGCGATGACGCGGACCACATTCTCGCCGAGAATGAGAATGTCCTGTACAACAAGAACCTGCGTGGATATACTCAGGTGCGGGTCACGCCCGACAACTGGGAGACTCAGTGCAAGGTGCTTGACTATGTCACCGAACCGGGCTCCCCGATTTGGACGGATGCGACGTTCACGATCGAGGCTGATAAGCCGGGTATCCAGCCCCAGCCCGTGACCCTCGGTGTTGACGCCGCGGCGCTACAGAACGGAGAGACGGACGAACTCGAACTCGGTGCGCGCTGGCTCCCCTCCGGACTCTCTGGTCTAACGGCCACGGTCAAGCCTGCCAACACAGACATTACCACGATCGAGGCTATTGAGGTCGCTGAATGCGTCGAACTCTCCGAAATCGACATCGCCGACGACGGCACCGCTGCGACCGTCCGGGTCGCCGACTTGGAGGACGAGATCATCGTCCGCTCTGGTGGAGAGACTCAGACACTTGCTACCATCGAAGTTGCCGGCAAGTCTGCTGGGGCAACCGAAATCGAAATCGAGATCGACCAACTAGATGACGAGGACGGCGATACACCCGAGACGAACACCAGTCCAGGGATAGTCAATGTCGGCCCGCTGGCGATCGTACCGTCGGATTCAGAAGGGAGTAGCCCCCTTCCAAGCAACCACGACGCAGACGACCGCTACGAGGACATCAATGGCAACGGCCAACTGGACTACGACGATGCCGTGACGCTGTTTGAGGAATTCGAATCCGACCCAGTTCGGACGCATCCCGACGCCTACACTTCGATAAGAACGATCGACTAAACTACGACGACGTCATCGAACTCTATGAACAGGTAAACTAGCGGTGGGTCACCTCTCCCCGACGTTCTGCCCAGAGAAATATCCCTTATGGGTGGGGCAGGGGAATAATTTCCAAGCACAACCCACGGTACTACTCCAAGCAGCGAGGATGTTGGCTGGCGCTATCGTATCGGACGTACAGACGATCCACCAGTTCTGTGAGAGCTATTCTTCGGAACCCTCAGTTGTAAAGTAGATGAGAAGGCTGAGTTCATTATCTGGGACTACGACAGCTCCGAGGCATACGAAGGCAGTGCGTAAGCTTGAAACTCTCCCTGACCAATTCTAGAGAAAGTACGGTGCCGCAGGTATGCAACTGAGTTGGTACGCGGCTTCTGTTGGTCCGCCGGTACGCTGATTGTGGACCTGATAACGTGGACCGCTGCCTCGGCGGGATCTCACTTACGCCCAACTACCGTATACAGCGCTATTCGACGCGGTTTCGGCAAGCAAACTTCGAACGACAATATCCATGAGAACATCTCTATCCAACCCACTCACAGGCATCAAACAATCACAGACAGTCCTCATCATCTTTGCGAGTACGCTCGTGAGTGTGATGGGTGTCTCCCTCATCAGCCCAGCGCTGCCAACGATTCAGGCGGCCTGGAACATTTCAGCGAGTCAAGCGAGTCTCCTCATCTCGGCATTTACCTTGCCCGGTATTGTTCTCACGCCATTCATCGGACTCATCGCTGACCGCGTTGGTCGCAAGCGTGTGCTCGTTCCCTCACTCTTCTTGTTTGGCGTGAGTGGCATTGCAGTCGTATTTGTCGACGGATTTACAACGCTTCTCAGTCTCCGCGTTGTACAAGGAACTGCTGGCAGTGCTATCATGAGTCTCACCGTGACATTGCTTGGTGACCTGTTTTCGGGGGAACAGCAGAGTCGTCTCATTGGGCTGAACGCGGCAATCCTCGCCATCGGCGCGGCTGGCTACCCCTTACTAGGCGGTGGCCTTGCACTGCTCTCGTGGGCCGCGCCGTTCGTCTGCTTCGGCCTGGGCATTGTCGTTGCCGTTGCCGGCTCTGCGGTGCTTCCTGAACCCCAAAGTAGCATGGGTTCGTCCGGACTCTCATACGTTGCTAATGCAGCACGATCAGTCCCAACTCGGTTGGCTCTCGGGTTGTATATCGCTATTTTCGGGATTTTCTTTATTCTCTATGGCGCACAGCTCACGGTCATCCCGTTCATTCTCGACGAATCCTACGGCCTCTCCTCCGGAGCGATCGGTCTCTTGCTCGGACTTCCAGCGGTGACGATGGGGTTGACGTCCTCACAGTCATCCCGTCTCATGCGCCATCTCTCGCCCCCACGGATCATTACACTCGGTTTTGTGACCTACGGTATCGGGATGACACTCGCTGCACTCGCCCCTTCAATCGTCGTCCTTGCCGGCGCATTGTTCCTATTCGGTATCGGGCAGGGATTCGCAGAACCGATCACCGATACAGCACTGAACACACTCACGCCTGATGCATTCCGTGGCGGGATTATGAGTATCCGAACAAGCGTGCTTCAGTTCGGAACGACACTCGGTCCGCCAGTGTTCGTTGCTGTCGCCTCAGTCGTCGGCTATACCAATACGCTCCTCATCGTCGGCATCGCTGCCCTCGCCCTCGGTGTCTCTGCGTTCGGTCTTCTCACGCTTTCAAAGACCGCCCAATCGACTCGACCCCGAAGCGTCACAGACAAGTGATCGATCCTCTGGAGCAGTTGATTTGATATTGGATATTGATCATTCACCTCGGATTTCTTCCCAGCGGCTGACGCCAACTTGCGCAACTTCCATGTCCTGTTCGACAGCGCCACCGGACACGCCGAACGCGCCGACGACGTCTCCCTCTTCGTCGGCTAGCGGATAGCCGCCGCCAAAGATAACGATCCGTCCTTCGTCGGTCGTCTGGAGCCCGTACAGCGAGTTACCAGGTTCGGACGGCTCGGCGAGTTCGTGTGTAGACATATCTAGCGCTGCTGACGTGTAAGCTTTGTTCCGCGAGATGGAGACAGATGCGAGCCACGCGTCGTCCATTCGGTGTTGCGCGATGAGGTTTCCCTCGCTGTTCGTGACAGTGATAACCATCGGGTTGTCGATTTCTTCGGCTTTCTGCTCTGCTGCATCAATTAACACCTTCGCCGTGTCAAGAGTGATAGATTGTACCATTCCAATATATGTTCGTGGTTCAACATAATAAACGTACGGGCTCGATTAAATCACTAGACAGCGTCGGGATGAGTCGGTTAATCAAAGGATCTGAATCGGATGAGTGGCAGTTTGGATGAATTACATTACCGATTCGATGAGGAAATGGAGTCGCTGACCAAAAATCATTCCACAATTCCGACGAAGCTGCTGTCCCGGAAAGGGGGGTTTCCGGGACACCTGATTTCCCCCTCTCGTAGCCTTCATTATAACTACTTGACTCAGCTTTGCACGCTAGCCTCGGTTGTTGAGTGAACGAAGAGATGGTCGATCTCGGTCATGAGGTCATC
>NZ_JAAVUO010000042.1:0-26318 GCF_012163165.1 Natronococcus sp. JC468 | reverse complement strand
CACAGGACACCGCACGCCGAGTCGGCAATCCCGACAAACGACGCTTGCGGTCTTCGAGTCCTGAAACCTCCTCGACACGAGGCTTCCCTTGTAGGAAGCCCCGCCGTTTACGGCGGGTGAGGATGTCACACCGGCTCTTTCGGGCGGGTCGGCAAAAGAATCGGGGCGGGTCGACGCCGCTCAGTCGTCCGCGGGAACCTCGGAGTCGTCGATCGACGCGTCGGGCCGGAGGATCCGCTCGAAGTCGAACGCCTCGAGCGAGCGGCCCTCGGCGACGCGGGTCGGCCAGTCGGGGTTGGCGAGCGCTCCCGTTCCGAGGGTGAGCAGGTCGGCGCCCGACTCGAGGACCCTCCGGGCCGTGTCCGGCTCCTCGAGCCCGCCGTTCGCGATCACGGGCGCGTCGCCGTAGCGGTCGGCCAGTTCGGAAAGCGTCGCGGTGCCGCCCTCGAAGGCGGGCGCCGCGACGTTCTCCTCGGTGACGTGGAGGTAGTCGGCGCCGGCGTCGGAGACGGCGCCGAAGATCGCCTCGGCGTCGCCCTCCCCGCCGGGCCAGCGGTAGTCGGGGTCGTTGACCTTGCTCTGGGAGAGCCGAACGCCGACGACGAACCGCTCGGGTGTCGCGGCCCGCACGGCCTCGACGACCTCCGCCGTCAACCGGATCCGATTCTCGACGCCGCCGCCGTACTCGTCCTGGCGGCGGTTCGTGTACGTCGTGAGGAACTGATCGAGCACGTAGCCGTTCGCGCCGTGGATCTCGACGCCGTCGAAGTTCGCCTCGACCGCGCGCTCGGCGGCGGCTACGAATCCCTCGATCAGGTCGTCGATCCCCTCGGCCGTCAGCTCGCGGGGTTCGTCGAACCCGCCCTCGCCGCCGTACATCTCGAGCTGTTCGCCCTTCGGTTCGACCGCCGATGGACCGACCGTCTCGTCCTCGTAGCGGTTGCCCTGAGAGAGCGCGCCGGCGTGCATCAGCTGGGCGAAGATCGGCGAACCCTCGTCGTGGACGGCGTCGGTGACGGTCCGCCAGGCCTCGACGTGCTCGTCGGTCGCGAGGCCGGGCTGGTCGTCGTACCCTTGGCTGTGGGACGTGTCGGGGTAGGTTCCCTCGGTGAGCAAGAACGAGAACCCGCCGCGGGCGAACTTGGCGTAGTACCGGGCCATCTCCGCGGTCGCGCGACCGTCGCCCGTCGCGCTGGTCCGAGTCATCGGCGCGAGTCCGACCCGGTTCTCGAGCGTCTCGTCGCCGAGGTCGAGCGGTTCGAACAGCGGATCGTCTTCGGTTGGCATCGTCGGCCGTAGGTCGTCGACGCGGAAGTAGGGCCACCGGTCGGACGCAGGTCGCGAAATACCGACGGTCTATCCTGACGATCGTCGACCCGTCCGAACCGTCGGCCCACGGGCGGGACTCCCCGCGATTCGAGCGGATCGGGCCCGGAACGATAAGCCTTACCTCGGGGGATCGACTCGTGGAGAGTATGAGTTCCGTACCGGAGCGCTCCGAGATCGACGAGGAGTACACGTGGGATCTCGAGAGCATCTACGCGACCGACGACGACTGGGAGGCGGCCTACGAGGCGGTCACCGAGCGCGTCGACGAACTCGAGGGGTACGAGGGGGCGGCGACCGAGGACGCCGAGACGCTACACGCCGTCCTCGAGCTTCGCAACGAGATCATGCGGGAGGTGGCGACGGTGTTTTCCTACGCGCGGATGCGACGCGACGAGGACACGACCGACCAGGAGTACCAGGCGATGACCGCCCGGGCGCAGTCGCTGGCGGCAGACGCCCAGTCCGCGGCGTCGTTCATCGAACCCGAGCTCCAGGAGCTGACCCGCGAGGAGTTCGAGGCGATGGTCGACGACGTTCCCGAACTCGAGACCTACGACCACTACGTCGACGACGTGTTGCGGATGAAACCCCACACGCGATCGACGGAGGTCGAGGCCCTGCTGGCCGACCTGAGCGAGGTGACGGGCGCGACGGGGGAGGTGTACAACATGCTCTCGAACGCGGACATGTCGTTCCCGACGGTCGAGGATCCCTCCGGCGAGCCTGTCGAGATCACCCAGAGCAACTTCGTCAACCTGCTCAAACGGCCCGACCGCGAGTTCCGCAAGGAGGTCTACGAGGCGTACTTCGACGAGTGGGGAGACGTCCGGAACGCGGTCGCCGCCGCCTACAAGAACAGCGTCAAGACCGACGTCAAGATGGCCCAGGCCCGCGACTACGACACCGCCCGTGAGGCCGCCCTCGACGGGCCGAACGTCCCCGTCGAGGTCTACGACAACCTCGTCGACACCGTCGACGACAACCTCGAGAAGCTCCACCGCCACGCCGAGCTCAAACGGGAGGCCCTCGAGGTCGACGAGCTGCGGATGTGGGACCTGTACATGCCGCTGACGGCCGACGAGGGTCCGACCGTCGACTACGACCAGGCCACCGAGTACGTCGTCGACGCCCTCGAGCCGCTGGGCGAGGAGTACCGCTCCCGCGTCGCCGAGGGCCTCGAGTCGCGGTGGGTCGACGTCTACGAGAGCGAGGGGAAACAGGCGGGCGCCTACTCGGGTGGCACGTACGACACCCAGCCCTTCATCCTGATGAACTACCAGGACGACATCACCTCGATGTACACCCTGGCCCACGAGCTGGGCCACTCGATGCACTCGGAGCTGACGAAGGAGGAACAGCCCTACGTCTATTCCGACTACGAGATCTTCGTGGCCGAGGTGGCCAGCACGGTCAACGAGGCGTTGCTGACGAGCCACTTACTCGAGACTGTCGAGGACCCCCACTTCCGCAAGCACGTCCTCAACGAGTTCCTCGAGCGAGTGCGCTCGACGCTGTACCGCCAGACGCTGTTCGCGGAGTTCGAACACGAGGCCCACCGCCTCGAGGAGGCGGGCGAGCCGCTCACCGCCGACCGACTCGACGAAATCTACGGCGGACTCAAGGAACGGTACTACGAGCCGGCCGCGATCGACGACCGCATTGCCCGCGAGTGGATGCGCATCCCCCACTTCTACCGCGCGTTCTACGTCTACCAGTACTCGACGGGGATCTCCGCCGCGCTGGCGATCGTCGACGGAATCGAGGACGACGGCGAATCCGCGGCCGAGGACTACCTCGACTTTCTCCGCCGGGGCTCCCGGGAGTACCCCCTCGAGTTGCTGCGGATCGCCGGCGTCGACATGAGTTCGTCCGAGCCCGTCGACCGCGCCCTCGAGACCTACGGGCGGCGACTCGACGAGCTCGAGGCGCTACTGGCGTAGGCCGCCCCCGTCTTCGTTCACACCGCCGCTCACCGCATCTCGATCCGGAGGTACGCGACCCCGATCGCGACCAGCACCGCCCCGAAGCCGACGGCAAGTATCTCGCCGGCGATCAGGCCGTAACCGACCAGCGCGATCCCGGCGACTCCGTGCGAGGCGACGATCAGCGGTCGCCGACGTTCCCGGTTCACGTTCGCCCCAACGAACGCGGATCCGATATATCGTTCGTCCTCGAGACGTCGCGAGCGGGACGGCCGACCACGACGGCTCAGATCGCGACCGCGACCCCGAGCCCGGCCGAGACGATCACCAGTGCCAGCACGGCGACGAGTCGCTCGCGAGCGGGCTCGCGCTCGAGATCGACGTGCGGACCGTCGGTCAGCGTCTGGACGCCGAAGAACGCGAGCGACAGCGCGCCGACTCCCACCGCGATCCCGAACAGTGGTGTCGACTCGACGGACGGTACCGCGGTGAGGAGCCAGCCGACCGCGAGCAGTATCGTCCCGGCACCGTTCACCTGCTGCCAGCCGATCGCTCGCCCGGCGATCCGGACTCGGTCGGTCGCGCTCGAGAGCACGAACGCGACGCCGGCAAGACAGAACAGGGCCGCGCCGACGATCGACGGCCGGCCCGACGGGTCGGCGAACGCGAGAAACCCGACCGCCGAGAGGAGTATCCCGACCCCGAGAGGCAGTGCGAGACGGCGCTGGAAGCGAGCCATAGTGACGGTACGTAGACAGGTCGTATAACCGTTCTCCCGCCGTCGTCCGAACGGAGTCGATCGCCCTCGCGGATCGAAGCCACCGAAAGAGCGATACGATCACCGAGAGATGCTACGGAAGAATGCGAGAGACCATCGTCGAACCCCTCCGGCAACCGGAGTACACCGGCGAGAACCGGTGTACGCCGTGTACGGTACTCAACCTCGCCATCGCCGGCGCGATCGGGACGGCCGTCGCACGCAGGTCGAGAGTCGCGGGCGCCGCCGTCGTCGGGGCGTCGACCGCCGCGATCTATCTCCGCGGATATCTCGTCCCCGGGACGCCCGAACTGACGAAGCGGTACCTTCCGGAACGGGTGCTCCGGCTGTTCGGCAAGGCGCCGGAGCCCGAGATCCGCGGCGGACTCGTCGCGGGCGATTCGCGGGTCGACGAGGCTGGTGCGGAGGAGGCCGATCCCGAGACCGACGCCGACGAACCGAGTGCGGGTTCGGACGGCGAGTCCTCGATCGGTGATACCGGCCCCGAGTCCGACCGACGGCGGTCCCCCGAACCCGAGGCGTACTTCCTCGAGAAGGGCGTCGTCGAACCCTGCGAGGAGATCGACGACCTCTGTCTGACCACGTCGTTCGAGGGCGCCTGGAGCGCGGAGATCGACCGCGTCGACGCCGCGGCGCTCGCGGCCGCCGACGCCGCCGCGGCGCTCGGGTTCGACGCCGAGGAGGACGCGTTCGAGATCGCCAGCCACGGCGGCGACGCACGGACGCTCCGGCGAAACGGGCGTCCGCTCGGCAAGTGGCCCTCGCAAGCGGCCCTCGTCGCCGACGTCACCGCCGCCCGCGTCCTCGAGTCGTGGGACGACGACTGGGCGAGCTACGAGCCGCGAGCGAAGGGTGAACTGCTCAACGGTCTGCGGCTGTTTCTCGAGACCTGTCCGACGGGCGGGGGCGAGGTCCGCATGGGCGAGGAGACCGTCGAATCCTGCTGTCGCTCCCGCGACGTCATCGCCGTCACCTGCGCCGAGACCGGCGAGCGACTCTTCGAGTACCCCGTCTCCCAGCTCGAACTCGAGTGAGACGGTCCGAGCGCGGACGGCGTCGCGACCGCCCTCGAGCGACGGACTCCGTTCCCAAAATCCCACCGCGACCCAAAGGCACATTTATCGTCGAAAACTAACCGACCTACAAGAGATGTCTCGAAGCCCGTCTATTCCCGACCGACCCCACCGCGAGATCGATCCCGATCTCCCCGACGACGAGCGGCTCGAGGCGCTTCGCGACCACTTCGAGGACCTCGTCGACGTCAACGAGCAGCTCTCCGAGCAACTCGACGAGGCCGAGGGCCGCAGACAGCGCCTCCAGGAGAAGTCCGACCGGGTCGAACGCGAGAACGAGACGCTGAAAAGCTCCTCGCTGTACATCGCGACCGTCGAGGACGTGATCGACGACGAGGTCATCGTCAAACAACACGGCAACAACCAGGAGGTACTGACCGACGTCTCGCCGCGGCTGCTCGAGCGCGTCGAGGCCGGCGACCGCGTCGCCGTCAACGACTCCTTCGGGATCCAGTCGGTTCTCGAGGCTGAAACCGACGCCCGCGCCCAGGCGATGGAGATCACCGAGCGCCCGGAGGTCGACTACACCGACATCGGCGGGATCAACGAGCAGATCCAGGAGGTGCGCGAAGCCGTCGAACAGCCCCTGACCAACCCCGAGATGTTCGAGGAGGTCGGCATCGACCCGCCAAGCGGCGTGCTCCTGCACGGCCCGCCGGGTACCGGGAAGACGATGCTCGCGAAGGCCGTCGCCCACGAAACCGACGCCACGTTCATCAAGATGGCCGGCTCCGAACTCGTCCGGAAGTTCATCGGCGAGGGCTCCCGACTCGTCCGAGACCTCTTCGAGATGGCCCGCGAGCGCGAGCCCGCCATCATCTTCATCGACGAGATCGACGCCGTCGCCACCACCCGCACCGAATCCAAGACCTCCGGTGACGCCGAGGTCCAGCGGACGATGATGCAGCTACTCAGCGAGATGGACGGCTTCGAGGCTCGCGGGGAGATCCGGATCATCGCCGCCACCAACCGCTTCGACATGCTCGACCGCGCGATCCTCCGCCCGGGCCGGTTCGATCGGCTCATCGAGGTCCCCGAACCCGACCGCGAGGGGCGCGAGCAGATCCTCTCGATCCACACCCGCGGCATGAACGTCGCCGACGACGTCGAGTTCGCCGCGCTGGCCGACGATACGGAGGGGTACTCCGGCGCCGACATCGAGAGCCTCGCCACCGAGGCCGGGATGTTCGCGATCCGCAACGAGCGCGAGGAGGTCCGCCAGCAGGACTTCCGCGACGCCTTGGAGAAGATCGAGGAGGACGACTCGAGCGACGTCGTCTCCTCGGCGGGCTACTTCTATCAGTAACAACTTTTTGCGCTGCGGTCTTTCGTGCTCGCGCCGAATTTCCGGCGCGAGCGCGCTGTCCCTCGGCAAAAGGTTGATCAAAAGCACTCCTCCTTCCCCTTCTCCGTTTCGGGTCAGTCGTCGGCCCGCTCGTTCACTTCGTTCACTCGCGGTGAGCGTCGGCGAACAGCCTGCCCTCCCCCGACTCGCGACGCCCTCGATCCTTTGGGCGTCGCCCGCGGCCACGGAATCGGTACGGTCGTCCGACGATCGGTTTGGAACGCTTCGGCCTCGGATCGCAACGCCTTACGCCGCGGGACCCCTACCCCGGCCATGAGCATGATCCGAGTCGTCTGGGGTACCGGTTCGGCGCCGACGAAGATGGCCTCCTACGACGCCGCGCTGGCCGACGCGGGGGTCGAGAACTACAACCTCGTCGCGGTGTCCTCGGTGATTCCCGCCGACGCCGACGTCGAGGCCGTCGGCACCGCGCCCGATCTGGGTCCGGTCGGCGAGCGCCTCACGGTCGTCGAGGCTCGAGCGACCACCGCCGGTCCGGGACGGGCGAGCGCCGCACTCGCGTGGAACCAGGCCGTCGACGGCGGACCGGGGCTGTTCTACGAGACCGCCGGCGAGATGGACCGCGACGACGTCGAGCGCCGCGTTCGGGAGGGGCTCGAGTCGGGCCAGGAGCTGCGGGACTGGGCGTTCGACGAGCCGAGCGTCGTCGTCGAGAGCAGCCGGGCCGACGCGGGAACGTACACGACGGCGCTGGCGCTTGCGGTCTACGGCGACAGCGAGCCGATCTGTTGAGCTGCCTCAAAGCGAACGCTTTTCAAGAGGCAGGCCTATACACAGGATACAACTTCTCATGAACGGAAATACGCCGTATGCGGGGCTGCCGGGCGAGACGAGCGCTGGTCGGCGAGCCGCGGCGGACGTTCCGGAACTCTCGAGCACGCAGCGGCGGACGCTCAGCCGCGACGTCTCGCGGATCGCCGCCCGCACCCGCGAGTTCCTCCCCGACGAGTACGTCGTCGACGCCGATGTCGCCGGCGGTCAGTCGGGCTTTCAGGTGACCGTCGCCGTCCAGCCGCCGGTCGGGCATCCCGTCAGCGCCGGCTTCCGACCCGACCTCGAGGAGCCGGCCGAGGAACTCATCACGGCGGACGAACGCGACGAGGTCGCCCGCGGACTGGCGGCCAGCGCCGCCTTGCAGGTGAAACAGGCCGTCAGCGACAACGTGACGCCGACCGCGAAGTAGCGTTTCTTCGCCGTTAGTACAGCAGCTGTTCGAGCTGGTGGCGCCGGCGCTCGAGGTCGACTGCCGGCTCGACGCTCGGATCCGCGAGGAGACGATCGATCGTCAACAGCGGATCCGTCCCGGCGCGTTCGACGTCCTCGAGCAGCGACTCAATCGCGGCGCGGTTGGTCGCCAGCGAACTCGAGAGATCGATCGCGAGAAACAGCGGAACGGCCCGTTCCGGGCGGGCGGGAACGGCGTCGCTGACGGACGAAAACTCCGGGTCACCGTCGGGATCGCGCTCGCGTTCCTCGGCGGGCTCGACTCGCAGACAACGGGTACAGATATCGATCGTCGAGGCCGGCGCGTGCTCGCGATACGCGGCGGGAACGGAAACCGAAAGCGTCGTCTCGCAGTCACACGCCGAAGCCGACATGGCGTCGGAAGTCAGTCCCCGCCGGGGACGCCGCCGGCGGTCGACTGGCCCATCTCCTCGGATTCGGTTCCGGCGGTGTCGCCGGTCGCGGCCGCTCTGGTCTCCTCGACGTCGTCTTCGGCCTCGCGTTCCGCCCGCTCCTCCTGTTCTTTCTTGTCCTTGATCTTCTTGAGGCGGAACGTCTCCTCGCGTTCCTGCTCCTCGAGTTTCTGTTCGATGTACTCCTGGCTGTCGTAGAGGTCGGGCAGGAGCTTGAACTCCAGGGCGTTGACGCGTCGCTTGGTGGTCTCGATCTCCCGGAGCATCTTCTTCATCGCCGTCTCGACCTCCGCGGCGAGGATGATGCTCTCGAGCAGGTCCTCGTAGGCCTCGGCGGCCTCGTCGATGCGCGCGGAGGTGCCCATGATCCCGTAGCCGCGCTGATCGAGACTCTTCGAGACCCGCGAGGATTCGATCTGGGGGACGACGACGCCCATGATGTTCTTGGACTCGGTGGTGATCTCGGGGTGTTCCTGCAGGGCCGCGGCGGCGCCCCGAACCGCGACGTCGCCCTCCATCGCCCGAGCCATGTTGATCGTCTTCTGGGCGTCTTCGTAGTCGTCGGCCAGATCCCCACGGACGTCCTGGGCCTTGTCCAGGATGTCCATGAACTCCATGATCAGCCCGTCCCGTTTCTTCTCGAGGGTTCCGTGCCCGCGCTCGGAGAGTTCGATCCGATCCTCGATCTCCATCAGGTTCTTGCGGGTCGGTTTGACGTCCTTGGCCATCTTGTGGATGGATTGCGCTCCCAGTCGGATAACTGTTTACAGTTTTGTGTGGCCGGAGAGTTGCTCGTTCGGCTGTGTGCCAACGCCGGGACGCTGCGAGGCACGCGCGGCTACCCCTGGCCGACCATCTCGTCTTCCTCGTTCCACTCCTGCTCGCGGAGTTCGTACTTCTGGACCTTCCCGGTCGCGGTCGTCGGCAACACGTCGACGAACTCGATGCGCTGGACGGTCTTGTAGTTCGCGAGCCGTTCCCGGGTAAACGCGACGAGGTCGTCCTCGCTGACGCCCGGTTCGTCCGGATCGCCGCCCTCCGGGACGACGAACGCCTTCGGGGTCTCGCCCCACCGCTCGCTGGGCGATGGGATGACGGCCACGTCCGACACCTCGGGGTGGTCGAACAGAACGTCCTCGAGTTCGATGCTCGAGATGTTCTCCCCGCCGGAGATGATGATGTCCTTCTTGCGGTCCTGGATCGCGATCATTCCGTTCTCGTCGATCGTCGCGAGGTCACCGGTGTGGAAGTAGCCCTCTACGCGATCCGAGAAGGCCTCCTCGGTTTCCTCGGGTTTGTTCCAGTACCGCTCCATGACCTGATTGCCACGAACGACGACCTCACCGAGCGTCTCGCCGTCGCGGGGGACGTCCTCGCCGTCCTCGTCGACGACCCGAACCTCGGTGCCCATGAAGCCCAGGCCCTGACGTTTCTTGACCGCGAACCGGGTATCGCTGTCGTCCTCGAAGTGTCGCCGGGCGTCCGAGGTCGTGATCAGCGGCCCGGTCTCGGTGGCGCCGTAGACGTGTTTCAGGTACCAGCCGAACTCGTCTTCGACGGTCCGCAGCGTCGCCTCCGGCGGCGCCGATCCCGCGGTCGCGATCCGGACGTCGTTCGCGCCCGTCGTCTCGACCGCGTTCTCCCCGTAGTAGTCGATCAGCATGTTCAACACCGTCGGCGCCCCACAGAGGTAGGAGACGTCCTCCTCGCGGATCGTCTCGAGGATCCACTCGGCGTCGACCCCGCGGGTGCAGACGTGTTTCGCGCCCATCCCCGTGACGGCGTAGATGTGGCCCCAGCCGTTGACGTGGAACATCGGCAGCGTCCAGAGGTAGACGTCGTCGTCGGAGAGGTTCTGGTGAACCGCGACCAGGTAGGCGTGGATCGTCTCGCCGCGGTGGGTCCGACAGACGCCCTTCGGATCGCCCGTCGTCCCCGAGGTGTAGTTGATCGTGATGATCTCGTCCTCGTGCATCTCGGGGCGATCGTACTCGGGCGAGGCGTCCTCGAGCACTTGCTCGAAGTCCTCCCACACACCGTCGGCCCCGTCCGACGAGGATCGCCCGCCCTCGACGGCGTCGACGTCGTTCGTGATAAACGTCTCCGTCGGTACCGCCTCGCGGATTTCCTCGATCCGGTCGGCGTACTCGTAGTCGGCGTAGACGGCGTCGACGCCCGCGTCCTCGAGCATGTACGCGAAGTCCTCGGGCGTGAGCCGGTAGTTCAGCGGCGTGTGGATCGCGCCGACCTGCATCGAGCCGTAGGCCGCCACGAGGTGGTAGTGGGTGTTCGGATCGAGCACCGCGACGCGGTCTCCCTTCTCGATACCCCGACCCTGCAGCGCCGCGGCGAACCGATCGGCGCGCTCGCCGAGTTCGTCGTAGGTGAACCGCTCGCCGTCCGTACCGACGACGGCCTCCGCGTCGCCGTAGTGTGTCCGCGCCCGATCGAGAAACTCCGTGACGAGCAGTGGCTTCTGCATCGGTTCGACGTCGAGTAACGATCGTTATGGTCGTTTTGATTCCGACGGAGAACGAGTCGCACCGGAACGGGACGGACGAAAAATCGGCCGCAGAATCGGAACCGAAGTCGCGAACGCGCTCGTGGCGGATCGCCGTCTCAGGCCTCGACTTCGGCGGCTTCGGGCTCCTCTTCGCGGTAGTGTTCCTCGATGAGGTCCTCGTCGATCCGGTTGAGCGCCTCCTTGGGCAGCATCGAGAGCAGGTCCCAGCCGAGATCGAGCGTCTCCTCGATCGAACGGTTGGTGTCGTACCCCTGCTGGACGAACTCGGTCTCGAAGCGATCGGCGAAGTCGAGGAACTGGTTGTCCCGTTCGGACAGCGCCTCGCGACCGACGATGTTCACGAGGTCGCGCAGGTCCTCACCCTCCGCGTACGCGGCGTACATCTGGTCGGAGACGTCGCCGTGGTCCTCGCGGGTGAGGCCCTCGCCGATTCCGTCGTCCATCAGCCGCGAGAGGCTCGGCAGGACGTTGATCGGCGGTTCGATCCCCTGGCTGTTCAGGTTCCGGTCCATCACGATCTGTCCCTCGGTGATGTAACCGGTCAGGTCCGGAATCGGGTGCGTGTCGTCGTCGCCGGGCATCGTCAGGATCGGAATCTGCGTGACCGATCCCTCCTGGCCCTCGATCCGACCCGCGCGCTCGTAGAGCTGAGCCAGGTCGGTGTACATGTAGCCGGGGTAGCCACGGCGACCCGGGACCTCCTCGCGGGCGGCGCCGATCTCGCGCAGCGCCTCACAGTAGTTGGTCATGTCCGTCAGGATGACCAGCACGTGGTAGTCCTTCTCGAAGGCGAGGTACTCCGCCGTCGTGAGCGCCAGCCGCGGCGTGACCTGTCGTTCGACGGCCGGGTCGTCCGCGAGGTTCATGAAGACGACCGAGCGCTCGAGCGCGCCCGTGCGCTCGAAGTCGTCCATGAACTCGTTTGCCTCCTCGGCGGTGATCCCCATCGCCCCGAAGACGACGGCGAACTCCGAACCCTCCTCGTCGTCGCCCTCCGCTTCCTCCGGAACGGTCGCCTGTCGGGCGATCTGGAGCGCGAGTTCGTTGTGGGGCAGCCCCGAGCCGGAGAAGATCGGCAGCTTCTGGCCCCGAACCAGCGTGTTCATGCCGTCGATGGCGGAGACGCCGGTCTGGATGAACTCCTCGGGGTACTCCCGGGAGAAGGGGTTGATCGCTTCGCCGACGATGTCCTGGCGCTGGTCCGGAACGATCTCCGGGCCGCCGTCGATCGGGTTTCCGGAGCCGTCGAGCACCCGCCCGAGCAGGTCCTCGGTAACGGGCATCTTCATCGTCTCGCCCAGGAACCGAACGGAGGCGTTGCGGTCGATCCCGCCCGTCCCCTCGAAGACCTGGATCGAGACGAGCCCCTCGCTCGACTCCAGTACCTGTCCGCGCAGCGTTTCGCCCTGTGGCGTCTCGATCTCGACGATCTCGTCGTATCCGACGGGCTCGTCGACCTCGGCGAACACCAGCGGACCGCTGATTTCCGTGATGGTCTGATACTCTTTCATCGTTAGTACAGTGCTCGCAGTTGTTCTCGGAGGGCGCTCTCGAGTTCGTCGATGAACTCGTTCCACTCCTCGGCGGTGCCCATGCGGTTGAGACGCGGCGCGGCGTCGACGTCCTGGATCTCCTCGACCGGAACGCCGGCCTCGAGCGCCTCGAACGCCTCGTCGTTGAACGTCTTGATCGCCTGGAGCATCCGGTAGGTCTTCTGGGGTTCGCAGTAGGTGTCGACGTCGTGCAGGGCGTTCTGCTGGAGCCAGGCCTCGCGCAGGTAGCGCGCGACCTCGAGCGTGAGCTGCTGGTCCTCCGGCAGCGCGTCCTTCCCGACGAGCTGGACGATCTCCTGCAGTTCGTCCTCCTCGTCGAGCACGTCGACGGCCCACTGACGGACCTCGGGCCAGTCGCTCTCGACGTTTGCCTCCCACCACGGGTCGAGCTGGTCCTTGTACAGCGAGTAGGACTCGTTCCAGTCGATCGCGGGGAAGTGTCGCCGTTCGGCGAGGTCGGCGTCCAGCGCCCAGAACGTCTTGACGATACGCAGCGTGTTCTGGGTGACGGGTTCGGAGAAGTCACCGCCGGGCGGCGAGACGGCGCCGACGACCGAAATCGAGCCCTCGCCGCCGTTGATCAGCTGGAACTTGCCGGCGCGCTCGTAGAACTCCGACAGCGACGCGGCGAGGTAGGCGGGATACCCCTCCTCGCCGGGCATCTCCTCGAGCCGGCTCGAGATTTCCCGCATGGCCTCGGCCCACCGGGAGGTGGAGTCGGCCATCAGCGCGACGTCGTAGCCCATGTCGCGGTAGTACTCCGCGATCGTGATTCCCGTGTAGATACAGGACTCGCGGGCCGCGACGGGCATGTTCGACGTGTTCGCGATGAGGCAGGTCCGGGCCATCAGCGGGTTCCCGGTCTGGGGGTCCGGCAGCTCCGGGAAGTCCTCGATGACCTCGGTCATCTCGTTGCCCCGTTCGCCACAGCCGATGTAGACGACGATGTCCGCGTCGGACCACTTCGCGAGCTGTTGCTGGGTGACGGTCTTGCCGGAGCCGAACGGGCCCGGAATCGCGGCGGTGCCGCCCTTCGCGAGCGGGAAGAGACCGTCCTGAATGCGCTGTCCGGTCACTAGGGGTTCGGTCGGCGTCTCCTTGTCGCCAGCGGGCCGGGCCTGACGGACCGGCCACTCCTGGTGCATCTGGATCTCCTCGCCGTTGTCGAGTTCGACGACGGTCTCCTCGACAGTGAACTCGCCGCTCTCGACGGCCGTCACCTCGCCGCCCTCGTAGTCCGGCGGCACCATCACCTTGTGCTCGATGGTGACGGTTTCGGGAACGCTCCCGACGACGTCGCCGGGCTCGACCTCGTCGCCGACCTCGACTTCGGGGGTGAACTCCCACTCCTTCTCGAGGTCGATCCCGGGGGCGTCGACGCCACGGTCGAGGAACGCGGTCCCCATCTTGTCCTCGAGGACGTCCAGCGGGCGCTGGACGCCGTCGTAGATGGAGTCCATCATCCCCGGGCCGAGGTCGACCGAGAGCGGTTCGCCCGTGTTCTGGACGGGTTCGCCCGGGCCGACGCCGGAGGTTTCCTCGTAGACCTGAATCGTGGTCAGGTTCCCTTCGATCTCGATGACCTCGCCCATCAGCCCTTCGTCGCCGACGTAGACGACGTCGTTCATCCGGGCGTCGAGGTCCGTGGCGGTCACGACCGGACCGCTCACGCTTTCGATTACACCGTCTTCGTCGACGGATTCGATGTCTTCTGCCTGGCTCATAGTTTAGTCTTGCTCGTCCTCTTCCATCAGGTCGATGCCGATCGCGCGCTTGATCTGCTCGCGCAGTCCGCCGCCACCGGTTCCGCTGCCGATCGTGACGACGACCGGTTCGACGCTCGTTTCGACCTCCTGACGGACGCCCCGCGAGAGGTACTCGAGGTCGTCGTCGTGCATGACGACGATCCCGACGTCCTCGTCCTCGAGGGCGGCCGTCGCCGCGTCGTCGAGCGACGCGTCCTTCTCGTCGTCCGGAACGTTCTCGAAGCGGCGAACGCCCGCGAGTCGGAACCCGGTGGTGAACTCCGGACTGCCGACGACTGCGATCTCCTGACTCATAGGATCACCAGTTCCTCCTCGATCTCGCTTTCGGTCAGCCCGACCTCCCGACCGCGTGCGATCGCGCGGATGTTCTCGACCTCGCGCTCCTTGGCGAGGATATACGAGAGCACGGCCGAGACCGACGTCGGGTAGATGCTCGAGAGCGTGTCGGCGTACTCGAGCAACGCGGCGTCTAGTGCGTGCTCGAACTGGATAAGGCTGTCAGCATCGCGGAGCCGATCCAGCGCGGTCGAGAGTCGGTCGCCGTAGCGCTTGTTCTCGGCGATGTGATCGACGAGCTCGTCGTAGTTCGCGACGAGTCGGCTCAGCTCCGATTCGTCGAACAGCACGCCGCCCTCGATGTAGTAGCTGGCGGGGTCGAGGTCGGCGCCGCTTCGTGCGAGCCGCAGGGCGTTCCGGGCGTTTCGAAAGTCGATCTCCGCCTGGAGGAACTCCACGTAGAGCGCCTCGGGGCCCTCCGACGGCTCGTAGCCGAACGACCGTGTGACGTCCTCGAGCAGGCGTTCGAAGAAGGCCCGGTCAAGGGCGTTCTCGAGGGGAACGAGCGCGCCGGTTTCCTCGTACTCCTCGTAGGCCTCGCTCAGGGGGTCGTAGTAGATCGTGCCGTACAGCACCTCGACGGCGTCCTCGATCGTGTCGACCTCGAGCAGCCGGTCGATCGTTCGGTCCTCGAGGTCGCCGGCTCGGATGAGGTCGGTCTGGATGGCCTCGGCGTCCGAGTCCGTGTAGATCCCGCGGATGATCGTCTTGAGGTTCCAGACGTCGAACTTCCGGAGGTAGCGGGCGATGAGATCGTAGAGCCGTCCGTCGGCCCAGTCCAGCATGTCGTCGAAGTGCTTCGCGAGGTTGCGGTTCAGCGCGTACTCGATCAGATCGACGCCCGAGAACCGGGAGCCGAGCGCGTTGATCTCGCGTTCGTACTCCGTCTCTTCCATGAACCGTGCGATCTCGCTCGGCCCCATCCGGATCAGCTTGCGGTAGTCTTCGTCGGAGAACAGCGAGGCTCGGCGCGACCGAACGCGAGCGTTCACGTATTCCGGATTCGAGGCTCCCGCACTCATTGCTCGAAGAGTCGGTTGCTGATCTCCCGGAGGTTGTCCTCCCACACGTCCTCGAGCACCGAATCGAACGTGTTGTTCACACGGACCCGGGACTGCTGGCTCTCGACGACGACGCCGCCGAGGCAGTCGTGTTCGCCGCCGAACTCGTACCCGTCGTAGTCCTCGAGGATCGATTCGATCAGCTCCCGATCGTCGGCGCGACCGTAGACGCGAACGTCGTCGCCCGCGTCGAACTCCTCGCTCGCGGCCTCGAGCAGGTCGCGGGTCAGCGCCTCCCGGGGGCCGCCCTCGAGGTCGGCGAGCTCCGCTTCGACCGCCTCGCGGACGTCGCCGAGCACCTCGCGGCGGGCCTCCAGCCGCTTCTGTTTCGCCTCCAGCTTCGCGCTGGAGAGTCGCTGTTCGCGTAGTTGTTCGGCCTCGCGCTCGGCCTCCGTTTCGGCGGTGTCGACGATCTCGGCGGCGTCCTCCTCGGCGGCCGACTCGATCTCCTCGGCGCGAGTTTCGCCCTCGCCGCGGATAGCCTCCGCACGCGCGCGGGCTTCCTCCCGAACGTCTTCTACGACTGTGTCCAAACTCATTATAAGAGAAGGGTCGCGGTGGTTGTTAGACGATGAAGACGACGACCAGCGCCAGGATCACGAGCGTCTCCGGAAGGACGGTCATGATCAGTCCCGGAACGAACATGTCGTCGTCCTCGGCGATCGCACCGACGGCGGCAGCGCCGATACCTCGCTCGGCGTATCCCGCTGCGAGCGCGGCGAGACCGACTGCGAGCGCCGCTGCTCCACTGTTGTTGAGAGCCGGGCCGCCAGCCGCTTCTTCCGCTTGCAGTACAACGTCCGCCAGTTCAGGTCCGATTTCGGCTACCATTATTCTTAATCCTCACTGTGGGTTCGATCGTGTCCGAACGGTTCGTAGTTGTCTCCACCGCCTTCATAAAACTTGTTAAAGAATTCGACGTACTCGAGGCGCACAGCCTGTAAGCCGGCACTTGTCACGCCAAGGATTAGCACGACGAGGTGGCCGAGCACGAGGATGACCAGCCCGCCGAGAAGGGCCGCGGTTCCCGAGTGCATCAGCCCGTCGAAGATGACAGTGGCCTCGCCGCCGTAGGTCTCGGCGACGTAGCTCGGCTCGTGCGTTCGCAGGAAGTGGAACGCGCCGTCGGGATCCTCGTAGGCCCCGAAGAACAGCAGGTTGACCACGAAGGCCATCCCGGCCTTCGCGAGCAACACGGCGCCCATCCGGGTGTACGAGAAGACGTTGACGATGACGTCGAGCGCCTCGACGACCTCGACGGTATCCCCGATCGCGAGCATGACGAGCCCGATCAGGAACACGAGCAGCGGTGCCGTCAGCAGGAACCCGCCCAGTACTGGAATCGACTCCGGGAACGCGAACAACCCCATCTCGGGGAAGCCGTTGAACCCGATCGGGAAGGGCCCGTCGCTGGCGAACGTCTCGAACAGGAAGTCGGGCTTCGAGCCCGCGCCGTGTTCGGAGAAGATCCAGATCCAGATGCCGTTGAGCATCAGGAGCCACGAGCCGCTGTGGAAAAGGGCGTCCTTGAGGCCGTGACTCATGTTCTCGTAGAAGTCGAGCACGTACCCGATGTTGAGGTGGACGATTCCGGCGAGCACGCTCACGACCATCCAACCGAGCGCGAACTCGGAGGCGCCGGGCTCGAGTCCCTTGTTCAGCGGCAGGAGCTCGACGTTCAGCAGGTCGTGCCAGAGGACGTCTCCAAGCACGTGCAGCCCGAAGATCTCGCCGTAGATGATCCCGAACAGGATCGTGAACGCGCCGGCCCAGATGGCGACGCCGCCGAGGCTGGTGACGCCCTTGCTGTCGAACTGCGTGGCCATGTACGCGCCGATGGCGACGTAGATGATTCCGTACCCGACGTCGCCGATCATGAACCCGAAGAACGCCGGGAACGTCAGGAACAGGAAGATCGTCGGATCCAGCTCGCTGTACTTCGGCTGGTTGACGGCCTGGACCAGCACCTCGAACGGCTTCGCCGGTCCGGGGTTGTCCTGAACCGTCGGCGGCTCGTCGCCCATCGTTACCGCGGAGCCGCCGTCTGTGACAGCCGTTTGCTGTTGGTCGTCGGCGGTGTCCTCCTCGTCCTCGGCCGCCGAGGGGGTCCCCTTCTGGACCTCCTCGGTGTGGCTGTGTGCGCCGTGGCGGTCGTAGTCCGCTCGCTCGAGCTCCTCGATCACGACGCCGTCGCCGACGGCGCCGCGCAGTGCGTCGACGAGCGAGTCGTACTCGTCGGACGGGATCCACCCCTCCGCGATGAACGCTCGGTCGCTGGTCGCGAACTGCAGGGGCGCCTCGGCGCGCTGGACCTCGATGGACAGCTCCTCCTCGACGCGCAACAGGAACGACCCCTCGGTGTCCTTGATCTCGGCGAGTTCGGCGTCGATCTCCTCGAGCTCGGACCCGAGCTCTCGCTTTCGGTCCTCGAGGTCGGCGACGTAGGCCTCCGGAGTCTTGTCGGTCTCCGGGATCGGGTGGCGGGCGAACTCGACGCCGACGAGCGCGTCGTCGACGACGTTGTCCGCGTCGGCGTCCTCGGTCGGCGCGGCGACGACGGCGACCGTGTCGCCGCCGGTGAACGTCTCGAAGGCGCGAACGTCGTCGTCGGCCGCCAGGGCCGCTTCGACGTCGTCGACCGATCCCTCGCCGACGAGCACGTCGACGGATTCGTACCCCGAGAGCAGATCGAGGTCGATCCCCAGCTCGGCGAAGGGGGCGACCCGATCGATCCGCTCCTCGAGTCGACGCAGCTCGTCGCGGACCTCACCGCGGCGGTCGTCGAGCTCGTTGATCCGGGTTCGGATGCGCTCGAGTCGCGCCTCCCAGTCGTCGTCGATCGTGCCCGGTGCGGTGTCCTCTTCGGAGAGCTCGAGCGCGCTCTCGAGGGCTCGAACGGTTACCAGCTTCTCGGAGGCGTCTTCGGCCCCCTCGATCGGGTTTCCGTTGTCGAATCCCGCCCAGGAGCCGTCGTAGTCCGAGAGGTGGACCAGGTTCAGCTCGTGGATCGTCTCGATGACCGCGGGCATGACGCCCTTGGAACCGGCCATCGAGACCTTGCTCATCCGCTCAGGTCTGAGCATGGACGTCCTCCTGGAACAGTTCGACGACGTAGTCGGTCACTTCGTCGACCCGGTCTCGGGCGCGCGAGGCGAGCTCCTCACGCTCCTGTTCGCCCTCGCGGAGGACGCGCTCGCACTCCTCGTCGATCTCTGCGCGCGCCTCCTCCAGGCGGCGCTCCTTGAGCTCCTGCGCTTCCTGTTCCGCTTCCGTGCGGATCTCCTCGGCGCGTTTCCGGGCCTCGGCGATCCGCTCGTCGCGGTCGTCTTCTGCCTGTGCGACGATCTCGTCGGCCTCTTCCTCCGCCGACTGTATTCGTTCGAGAACCTGTGGCCTCGGCATACTCTAAGCACCCGAAGTTTGCAGCAACGCGTATATGGTAGTTGCGAAAGTAGCCCGATCGATCGCCGCTCGCGGCGGCGAGGCGCGAGCGGCGAGCTCCCGCGATCGTCGGGGAACAGCAGACATATGCCGGTTCGATCGCAATCCGTCCCCAATGGGAGTTCTCGAGAACAAGGCCCGGGCGCGGCTGTTCTATAAGTACCTCTCGACGGTGTACGATCGGATCAACCCGTTTATCTGGAACGAACGGATGCGGGGCGAGGCCCTCGAGTTGCTCGAGCTCGAGCCCGATTCGACGGTGCTCGACGTGGGCTGTGGCACCGGTTTCGCGACCGAGGGGCTGCTCGAGCACGTCGACGAGGTCTACGCCCTCGACCAGAGCGAACACCAGCTCGAGCAGGCCTACGCCAAGTTCGGAAAGCGAGCCCCGCCGGTACAGTTCCACCGCGGCGACGCCGAGCGGCTCCCGTTCGCGACGGACACGTTCGACGTCGTCTGGTCGTCGGGGTCGATCGAGTACTGGCCGAATCCGATTCTCGCGCTCCGGGAGTTTCGCCGCGTGTTGAAACCCGGCGGACAGGTACTCGTCGTCGGTCCGAACTACCCGGACAACCCGATCGCCCAGCGGCTCGCGGACGCGATGATGCTGTTTTACGACGAGTACGAGGCCGACAGAATGTTCAAGCAGGCCGGCTTCGAGGACGTCCGCCACGCCTTCATGGGCCCCGAGTACGAGCCCGAAGTCGCGATCACGACGATCGGACGCGCCCCCGAGTAATCAGTCGGCGGTCGTCTCGAGCGCGGCGACCTGTCGGCCGTCGACGGCCAGCGTCACGGAGACCGCGTCGCCGGAACCGATCGTCGGCTCGTTGGTACCCGCCACGGACAGCGTCGCGCGTTCGCCGGCGGTCCAGGTCGAGTCGCTCGCCGAGTTGAACGGCCCGCTGGGCGCCTGATCGAAACCCGTCGCCCCGGCGAAGGGGACCGGGGGTTGGTAGGCCAGCGGTTCGCCGTCTACGGCGATCGTCACCGACAGCTCGTCGACCTCGACGGGATCGCCGGCGACGTGTTCGAGGGTGATCGTTCCCTCGTCGCCGTCGGCCGCGAGGTCGAACGCTACCGGACCTCGGGCCGGCTCCGGACTCAACCCGCCGGTAGCGACCGCGACGACCGTCGCAAGCGCGACGGCGACGGCGATCAGGAGAACGACACCGAGGACCGGCGCGATCCCGCGCTCGTCGATCGGTCCGTGGGGAGATATCCGCATCACGCGAGCTCTGGCTTCCCCTTCCGATATAAACCGTCGGCTCGGGGCCACTACGCCGTCGAGTTCGAGACCGATCCCTCGACCGCACCGGCGTCGGATTCGGCTCGTAGATCGAACCCGTCGTCAGGTGGCAGAATCCACAGCGAACCGTCCGAGCCCGTCTCGCCGACTGGTTCGCCGTCGACCGACACCGTGGCGGACACCGGGTCACCGGTTTCGGCGTCCGCAACCGTTACCTCGGCCGGTCCGTTCGCGGCGGTCTCGTTGATCGCGAGCTCGAGGCCGCCGTCGGTCCACCGACTCTCGTTGATCGTCGGGAACTGCTCGTGGTCGAGCGTCTGCAGCTCCCGGTGGACCGCGCTCGTTCCGCCGTCGAGGTAGGCGGTCAGCCGTCCCTGATCGTGGATCGCCCGAATCCGGTACAGCTGTACGCCCCGGCTCTCGACGGCGTCCGAGGAGTGGGTCTCGTGGTCGGCGTCGAACACCCACGGGTACAGCTCCTGCGCCGTGTCGTGTGCGTCGGTGATGTCTTCGAACTGGTTAGGTCGACTCGCGTTCCGACCGTCGAACCGGGCCGTCTCTCGAACGTAGTTTCGGTCCAGCAGGGAGACCGAGTAGCCGGTTTCGGCGGTTCGGACGGCCAGCCGCTTTCGGTTGCTCCCGAACCGGTCGGGTGTCGTCTCGAGTCGCGAGCGGACGTCGGTCCGGTACATCTCCAGAACGCTCTTGTCGTTCCGGATCGAGATCGAGTAACCCGGAATCCGGTCCGCGTACGCGACGAGGTCGTCGAGCGCGCTCGCGATCACGTCGGAATCGTGGTAGTTCCGCAAGAACGTCTGTAACAGCCTGGTCGTCGACCGGTC
This sequence comes from Natronococcus sp. JC468, assembly GCF_012163165.1. Lineage (NCBI taxonomy): Archaea > Methanobacteriati > Methanobacteriota > Halobacteria > Halobacteriales > Natrialbaceae > Natronococcus > Natronococcus sp. JC468. The sequence goes on along the minus strand of NZ_JAAVUO010000042.1, from coordinate 5,441 downwards.
GTTCGTCGCGTGCGCCCGCACTGCCTCCCGTTCGCGGGACTCGAGCGCGTCGATGCGCTCTCGCAGTCGATCGTACCCCGCGCTCACCATCTCCTCGCGCTCCTCGTTCGAGGCGTTCTCGAACCCGTCCCGAACCATCCGCTCCTGTTCGTAGTCGACTCTGAGCTCGTCGTCCGCGGTCATAAGCGACGTTCCGAGGTCGTCGCCGTACTCGAGTCGCTCGCTTCGCACCTCCTCGCCGGGGTCGAGGCGGTTCGTCGTTCCGTTTGTCTCGACGAACAGCTGTCCCGGCGCGTCCGCTCCCGCAGTCTGCTCGTCCGGTTCGGCCGCTGACACCGCCGTCGCGGGCAGCGAGAGGACGAGCAACCCCGCGAGAAGGACAGCCATCGCATCCTTCATCGATACACCGTAAGAACTCATGATATAAAATACGATCGGCGATTCTCGTCACGGATCGATCGAGAGGGGAGGAGATGGGACGAGCGGTGCTGTGCCGTTTTATTTCCCATAGAAAGTGTTTTTTACTCTGAGAATACCGATAGTATGTATGTGACTCTCGACCGTCGTGTCCGTTGTGCTGGCGGTTCTCCTCGTCGGTTCGGTTCCCGGTACGATCGCCGCCGTCCCGTCGGTAGCGACGGCTGGGCCATCGGGGAGTGCGCCCCAGGACCGGACGACCCAGACCGCGGCTACCAACGGATCCGCACTCGAGACCGCCGATCCTGCCCAGGTGATCCGGATCAACGTTACCGAGAGCGGGAACGCCGTCTGGACGATCGAGAGCCGGTTCCGCCTGTCCGACCGGAGCGAGACCGACGCCTTCCTGGAGTACGGCGAGGAGATCGCAGACGGCGAACGCGAGGGAGTCTACGATCGGAGTATGTTCGACCCCCACGTCGAGGCGGCCGCGGACGCGACCGACCGCGAGATGACGATTCGGGGTGCCGGTTGGAACGAACCGCGGCTCCGCTCCCCGGACGGTTCGGAACCGACGGTCGGCGTGCTCTCGTACTCGTTTACCTGGACCGAGTTCGCGGCGGTCGACGGGACCCGGATCCACGTCGGAGACGCGTTTCAGGGCGCCGACGGACCGTGGCTGTCGGCGCTCGTCGCGGGTCAACGCCTCGTGATCCAGGCCCCGTCGAACCACGGGTTCCACGACTACAACCTTCCGGTGAGCTCCTAGGATAGCGCCCTCGTCGTCGACGGCCCCTACCAGTTCAGTGAGGAGGAACTCGAGGTGACGTTCCTCCGCGGCGCCGGCGAGGGGGCGACCGGAGGCACCGGCGGATCACTTCCCGCGAGCGCCGAACTGCTCCTGGGCGGACTGGTCGTCCTCGCGGTGGGGATCGCGGCGACGAGCTACGCGCTGGCGCGTCGGTCGTCCGATCCCGACTGGTCCCCCGCGGCGCGGATCGTCGACATCGTTGCCACCGAGGGGCGGGACCGAGCGGACGACTCACCCCAACGGTCCGGCTCGAGGGGTTCGTCCGACCGACGGGACTCGAACGGTCCCGCCACGCCCGAAACTCGAGCGCCCGACACCACCCGTCGCGAGGCGACGGCAGAATCGGCCGGCCAGACGTTCGCGTACGTCGAGGAGTCGAACGAACGGACCGAAACGATCGATCCCGAGCTGTTGAGCGACGAGGAGCGAGTGCTCCGGCTGCTCCGGCGTAACGGGGGTCGGATGAAACAGGGCTCGATCGTCTCCGAGACGGGCTGGTCGAACGCGAAGGTGTCGCAGCTACTCTCACAGATGGCCGAGGACGGCGAGATCGATAAGCTCCGCATCGGCCGCGAGAACCTCATCACGCTGCCGGAAGTCGATCCGACGGAGCTCGACTGACGGACCCTTTTGCGCGAGCAGGACACCTGTTGACTTCCTGTCCCCGGATCGTGTGGCTCTCACCGTCGCTCGAGCTACGAACCAAGGCCAAAACACAGAGCACGCCGAGGGGGTCCGCTCGACGAGCCTTTAGGGCGGGGAGGATGTCACGCTAACGGTGTCCGCTCGACCACCTGCCCGTCGTCGGTCGGATACCGCGTCGCGAACTTTTTCCGCTCGGGTGCGCCCGTGGCGCACCACTCACGCAAAAACTTCGATGAAAAAAGCTGCGTGCTCACGCTGTTCGCTCGCGGTACTCACGCCAGCGGCGTCCGCTCGACGACCTGTCCATCGTAGGTCGGATACTGCTCGACGATCTCGCCGTCCTCGAGGTCGCCCTCCTCGATCATCTCCTCTAAGAGCCACCAGGCGATCTCGACGTGGTCGGACTTGACGGTGTAGAACTCCTCGGGGACGCCCAGATCGACGAACCGCTCGGGGTCGGCGTACGTTTTCCCGTAGACGAGCGTGCCGTCGTCGGTGACGTCGTCGAACTCCCGGCGGACGTTGCGGGCGGCCCGCTTCAGCCGACGGCGGTGCTGGGCCGCGTCCTTGAACACGGAGGTACAGAAGTAGACCCGTTCGTGGTCGCCCATCACCTCGAGGATCTCCTCGCGCGAGCCGTCGACGGCGCTCATGTGGCCCTCCTTGAGCTCGTAGCCCTCCTCTTGCATCCGGCGGTAGTTCCCGTCGGACATCTCGAATTCGTTGACGTTACAGAACTCGGCGGCGCCCTCGTCGAGAAACTCCAGAAACTCCTCCTCGGCGCGGATGCCGGGGATCTCGAAGGCGGGGGTGAGTCCCTCCTCGCGGGCGACGTAGAGGATCTCCTCCCACTCGGTGCCGTGCATGTCGCCCCAGAGTTCGTAGGGCGGGTGGAAGCGGATCTCGTCTAAGCCGGCCTCCGAGAGCTTGCGCATGTTCTCGCGACCACCTGTAATACCGGTGTAGAGGTGGGTGTGGTGGTCCTCGCCGAATTCGTCCTTCAGCAGTTCCAGGTAGTGACAGGTCCGTTCGAGCGCCTCCTGGGGTTCGCCGCCGGTGATTGAGGTTCCCAGGGCGTCCATCCGGTGGGCCTCCTCGAGGACGTCCGCGTCGGACTCGACCTGCCGTTCGTTCGCGTAGACGTCGGTGACGTTCTTGCGGTTCTCGCCGAGCGGGCAGTAAAAGCAGTCGCGCTGGTCGCAGTAACCGTAGACGAACAGCACCATCTTGCCGCCTTTCGCGCACTGCTCACAGCCCTTCGATATCATTCGAAGGAACGTAACCCGCCGAGCCCCAAAAACCGTGCGGAACGGCCGCGTCGGATCCTGTCCGTGGTTCACACGCGGCGAACGTCGACGCCGGCCCGGAATTCCGTCGCTCCCAGAAGACCGAAATACCGCGGTGTCCAACCACGACTCGATGCTGTTGGTCCTGTGTGTCGACCTCGACGACGACCTCGGCCGGAAGACCGAGTTCACGACGCCGGTGATCGGTCGAGACGCCGTCGAGGAGGCAGCCGTCGCGCTGGCGACCGCGGACCCGGAGGACTCCGACGTCAACGTCGCCTTTCAGGGCGTCCACATCTACGACGACCTCGCCGCCCGGGACGAGAGCGTCGAGGTCGCGATCGTTACCGGCAACGAGGACGGCGACGTCGACGCCAACCGCGAGGTCGGCGACGAGGTCGACACCGTCCTCGCGAGCCTCTCGACGGCCGAGGACGTCACCGCTCTGGTCGTCACCGACGGCGCGCAGGACGAATCGGTTATCCCCGTCGTCCGCTCTCGGGTTCCGATCGACGGCGTTCGCCGCGTCGTTGTCAGGCAGGCCCAGAACCTCGAGTCGATGTACTACACGTTCAAACAGGTACTCGACGATCCCGAGACCCGCGGCACCGTGCTCATTCCGCTGGGTATCCTCCTGCTCATTTACCCGCTCGCGCTGGCCGGGACGATCCTCGAGATGCCCGCCGTCGTCCTCGGCATGACCTCGACGCTGCTCGGCCTCTATCTCATCTCGCGGGGCCTCGGCCTCGGCGAGCGACTCGACGACGCGGTCGAGTGGGCGCGCCGATCGCTGTACGCCGGCCGCACCACCCTGCTTGCGTACATCGTCGCCGCCGCGTTGCTCGTCCTCGGCGGTGTCAGCGGTGCGGCCGAACTCGAGCGGGTACAGGCCGAGACGGTCGGCGACGTCGGCGTCCCCGTCATGCTGTCGGCGCTGCTGTACGGGTCGGTCCAGTGGTTCGCCGCCGCCGGCGTCACGACCAGTCTCGGACAGATCACGGACGAGTACATCGCGGGTCGGCTCGAGTGGCGCTACCTCAACGCCCCGTTTTACGTCGTCTCGATCGCGATCGTCCTCTACGCGGTGAGCGCGTACTTCCTCGATATCGTCGGCCTCCCCGTCCTCGCGACCGCGCTGACCGCGGGCACGCTGCTGGGGATCGTCAGTACGCTCGCGTTCGCGGTCGCCGAGTCGCGCTTCTCGGACGAGGAGGCGCGCCGAACCGAAAGCGCCTGAGACCGATCACCGCTCGCGCTCGACGACGAACTCCGCGAGCTCGCGCAGGTACTCACGGGCCTCGCGGTCGACGGCGTCGACCCGTTCGAGGGCGTCGATGGCCCGGTCGGCCTCCGCTCGGGCGCGGGCGTTCGCCTCCTCCGGGGAGAGGTCGGTCACCTGAACGACGGAGGGGCGCTCGAGGGCGGCGTCGTGACCCGTCGGCTTCCCCAGCTCCTCGGGGTCCGCGACGGCGTCGAGGACGTCGTCTCTGATCTGGAACGCGACGCCGACCCGTTCGGCGTACTCGCCCAGCGCCTCGACGGTAAACGGGTCCGAATCGGCGGCGATCGCGCCGAGTTCGGCCGCGGCCCGGAACAGAGCCCCGGTCTTTCGGCGGGCGAGAGTCATGTACTCCTCCTCGTTGGAGGGTTGGGAGGAGAGCTCGGTCGCCTCGCCGACGCCCAGCTCGACCATCGCCTCGGCGACGACCTGGGTCGCGTTCGGATCCGCGGAGAAGAGCGCGAACGCCTCCCCGAGCAGCCCGTCGCTGGTGATGATCGCGGGACCGTAACCGAACTCGGCCCAGGCGCTCGCGGTTCCCCGACGGAGATCGGAACGGTCGATAATGTCGTCGATCACCAGCGAGGCGTTGTGGACGAGCTCGATCCCGACGCCGAAGTCGACGGCGTCCTCGGGGTCGCCGCCGACGGTCTCGCAGGAAAGCAGCGTGACCATCGGACGCACGCGCTTGCCCCCGGAGAGCGCGACGTGGCGAACCTCCTCGTTGAGCGTCTCGGGGTCGACCCCGTCGACGACGGCGACGAGACGCTCCTCGATCAGCGCCCGTCGGCGCTCGAGCCGTTCCATTACCCGCGCTTAGGAGAGGGTGAAAAAGTAGGTGACGGTTGTCGACGACTCGAGTTCCGTACCGTGACGTCCTCGCCGAACAGTTCGGTCGGCTACTGGAACTCTTCGGTGAGCGCGGGAACGACCTCGAAGAGGTCGTCGTGGATCGCGTAGTCGGCGATGTCCATGATCGGGGCGTTGGGATCGGTGTTGATCG